>CAYOCZ010000174.1:0-6874 GCA_964402475.1 uncultured bacterium
GGCGCGCTCGGGGAAACGGGGACTGTACCGCGCGTCCTCGCGCTCCGAGGGACTGCCCCCGTTTTCCGTGTACCGCGGGTACAGGCACTGTTTTCCCCGGCGGAAAGCAGTGCCAGTCCCCTAATGAACGAGAGCGGCTGGGCAGAGGAGACGTACGACCTGTCGTGGCTCGCCCTGGGCGAGATGATCCAGGTGAGGCTGGAATTCGTGAGTGACCGCGACACGGTTGACGAAGGGTTCTACATTGACGACGTTCGCGTGACCGGCAGCGGCCAGCCGGGCGTGGCCGGAGTGGAAGCCGCGCCCGGTCTGTTTCCCAGTCTCGACGTCTGGCCCAATCCGTTCCGTTCCATCATGCAGATTCGGTACGGTGTCTCCGGGGATTTGCTGCGGCTGAGCATCTACGATGCAGCAGGTCGGCTCGTCCGGCGACTGCCGGCGGGGCGCATTGCGTCCTGGGACGGTCGGGGCGAGCGCGGCCGCAGGCTGCCGGCAGGCGCATACTTCATCGAGGCCAGGGCCGGCACTGAGAGACATGTTGCTAAGGTTCTGATGACCCCTTAGAAAGGAAGAGACACGGATAAGCTGGTTCGCTGGGAGATACCTTCGACCGACCTCGAGAGGTCGAAGAAGTTCTATGCGGAGATGTTCGGCTGGGAGTTCCAGCAGCGGTCGCCTGAATACGCTTGGTTCAAGGTGGAGGGCGACTTCGGCGGCGGCATCGGTAGGGTTGATGGAGAGATGCCTGAACCGTGCATCGCCGTGTACATCGGCGTAGACGACATTCCGGCCACGCTCAAGAAGGCCGAGTTGCTTGGGGCCAAAGTCGAGAGGCCAAAGAAGGAGATAGACGGCAACCTGGGCTTCGAAGCGCGGCTCCGCGACCCATGCGGCTGTCGCATCGGACTCTGGTCCAAGACGTAGCTGGAACCTACCTTGTCGAGGCCTGCACCCGGGCCGACCGCAGCCTACTCAAAGTCCTGTTGATGCGCTGATGGTCTGAACCGGCTTGACAAGGGGCGATTTCGGCATGAAGATTGGGCATGAAACAGGTCATTGGATTGCTCTTTTGTTGCTTGGTCTCTCTTGCCGCCGCCACCGGGCCGGGCGTAACGGTCAAGGTCGAGCCGGTCGAGACCGGCGCGGGCACGCGCCTCGCCGTCCCGGGTCGTGCGCCGTCCATCTCGAAACCGACGTCTGAGCTGCAGCCGCTGCGTTCCGATTCCGGCTGGACTCTCATTGACTCGCTGGTTTTGCACGCGATGATCCCAGCCGGCCAGCGGCTCGCGGTCGTGTTCGACAGCGCATCCGAGTCGTTGCGCGATACGCTGCTGCCCGAGTTCCTGAACGACTCGGCCAGGATGGCCGTGGCAGTTGCGCCCGACTGGCTTAAGGACAACCTTGCCGACAATTTCCGCCGGCTCGGTGCAGTCCAGCAGAGCCGCTACTCGGATGTCATTCTGAATTGCCCGGACAAGCGCTACTACGACGAGCTCTGCTTTCAGGTTGCTCACCTGTCCCCGGGGGTATTGTCTTCGATGAACCCGCAGATTCTCGTCGACAATGTCCAGCAGGCGTATCAGATCGACCCGGAGCTGCACTACGTCGACATCGTCGACTACGGCAACCCGCTGCAGGGCGGGAACTACTACTCCACAACTCAATACCGGGCTCTCGTGCAGGGAGAGACCACCATGGTTGAGATTCCCCGTGACATATACTATTGGTGGGTCGTGATGCCCAAGATTACCGATGAACCGCCGACGTACGTGTACGACTGCTTCTGGCGCGAATACCTTTTCTATCAGTGTGATTCGGGCTACCCGCGGCTGCGTGAGAAGCTGGCGAACACGCAGATTCTCTGGAACGGCGAGCAGGGCTGGTGGGCCGGCAAGTCGGCGCCGTTCGAGGACACGCTGCCCGCGGTTGGCGTCGTCGGCCGCTGGGTCGCCCACACCGTGCCGTTTGCTGCTCAGGGCAACCGGCCGATTCAGCCCAACCAGATTGCTCATGAGCACGACGGCAATTGCGGCGAGACGCAGGACCTCCTCTGTGCCGCGGCCCGGACTGCGCTGATTCCGTGCGGCGGAGTACTCGACATCAACGAGGACCACGTCTGGTGCGAAATCTGGTGGCAGGGCGAGTTCCAGCCGTGGCAGGTTGACCTTGGGGGCGGACCGACGAACATCAAGAACCCGGGCGTTGCGTACGACAGGAAGTACGGCGGCAGCAAGGAATGCTCAGGAATCTGGGATTGGCGAAACGACGGCTGGCAGCGGAGCGTCATAGGCACCTACAGCGACGTCTGCACGCTGTCGGTGCAGGTGTACGATTCCTGCCTGAGGCCGGTGGATGGTGAGATCGTGAAGCTGTCGAGTGAAGGCTGGGGCGGCGGCATGGCCACCTGCTTCTATGGGGTCACCGGCCGCGACGGACGCTACACCACGTCCCTTGGGGACAACCAGAACTACTACCTGACACTCAGCGGCCCGCTCGGCGACGTCTCGGCGGGAATGGTCATTGACTCGGCCGAGGCAACACCCGGCAGCAGTTTCTTCTACGCCTGCACTCTTGCCGGCAGACTCGACTCGCTGGTCATCCTGCCGGATAGCGGCACGCCGCTTGACCAGTACCGAATGGACGTGAGCTATTCGGTGGGGCGCGAAGTACTATACGGCTATGACTGCTACAACTCCGGCGGCTCCAACGAATACGCGCTGCTGCATACACCAGGCGCAACCGATTTCCTTATCGCATCGCAACCTGAGTTCCTGAGCTATCTTGGCGGGCAGCCGTTCCAGGCATTCGTGAACGACGAGGATGTGGCCGCGGCAAATCACAGTCTCGTTTTCTCCGAGACTGGGAGTCACTACGCCGTGTTCTCGAACGAAGAGCAGGGCAACCTGATGGTGCTCGTTGATGCGACGGTTCGGCTGTACGAGGGGGAGGTGGGAGTTGCCGAGAAACCAGGCACCGTTCCGCCTGAGCGCTGGGCGTCAATCAGCGCCAGCCCGTTCCGTGGTCGCATGTCGGTGCGCCTTGGAGCGAACCGTCCGGCCGACGCGAGCGTAACGCTGCTGGACCGCGCGGGCAGAGTAGTGCAGCGGCTCTCGGTTCTAGGCACCGGGCAGTGTCAGGTCGTTTGGGCCGGAACCGACCGGTTCGGCAAGGGCGTGAGTCCGGGCATCTATTTCTGTCAGGTCTCGGGCGGAGGCAGGACCGTGACCAGACCGGTCGTGTATCTGGGGGCGAGATGAACCGGCGCGTGAATCCGTTTGTGGCTTGGTGCTTGGTGCTTGGAGTCTCCCTTGCCTGGGCCTCGGCGCCGGACAAGGGCGGGTATCGGTGGATTGACTCGGACGAGACCGGCGGGCCAACGTTCGACTGGGTCGACATCACCGGCACGGGCACGACGATTCCTTTCGGCGACGACGACAATCAGGGGCCCTTTGCGCTTGGGTTCAGTTGTGATTTCTACGGGCAAGTGCATGACTCGGTTCGGGTCTGCTCCAACGGCTGGCTCAGCTTCACGTCGGAAAGTCATCAGTTCCACCACCAGCCAATTCCCGACGCGGGCGACCCGAACAGCCTGCTGGCTCCGTTCTGGGCCGATCTTGACCCGACGCAAGGTGGCTCGGTCTACTACCTGGCCGATACCTCGCAGGGCCGCTTCGTCGTCTCATGGATTGACGTCCCGCTGCATGGCAGCGGTGACAGTTGTACGTTTCAGGCCGTGCTGGACACGACCGGCAGTATCGTGTTTCAGTATCTGCGGTTGCCGGCCTCGGCGCGGCTCGGCCCGGACTCCTGCTCGGTCGGAATTGAGAACGAGTCCGGCTTGACCGGTCTTGAGTACCTGCGCAACGGTTCGCCCGTGGAGAACCAGTTGCACGACAGCCTCGCCGTCAGGTTCTATCGGCTGCAGCATGATGCCTGCCCGTCCGTGATTCTGCGCCCAGTGGGAGAGGTCCTTGCGGAGGACAGCATCACCCCGCTGGTGATTGTGTGGAACGCGGGCCGGAGTCCGGCGTCATTCCCTGTAACGGTGAAGATTGGTGCCGGCTACCAGGAAGAGATGGCCGTGACTGACTTGGCTCCCCTGGCCGAAAAGTGGCTGCAATTCCCGGTCTGGGTCCCGGCGGCAGAGACCTGTGCACTCGACCTCATCACCTCTCTGGGTGGTGACGAGTGTCCGGAGAATGACACGCTACGGACGGAGCTGGTGGGTTCGTACGCAGGCGAGCTGAAATACGACGACGGCGAACAGGACGCGTGGTACATGAAGAACGGCTCGCCCACAAACGAATGGGCCGCCGCGGTGAGATTCTCGGTTCCTTACGGCCAGTTTCGTCTGCTCGGAGCCAGGATTTTCGTCGCAGAGACGACACCATTCAGCAAGGTCCTGGTCTGTCCCGACAGCGGCGGCGCCCCTGACGTCGGAAGCCCGTACCTGCTGGCCGAATCGGTCGCGGCGAGCCAGCCCGAGACCTGGATTGAGGTCGCTGCCGATACGCAGGTGACCACCGCCGAAGACGTCTGGCTGGTAGCATTCTGGCAGCAGCGGGCAACTGAGCCGAGAATCGGCGAGGACGCAGATGCGCCGATTGACCACCGGACATACTTCGGCTCGCCGACCGTGCGCTGGTTCGTCTACAACAGCGGCGACCTGCTGGCAAGGCTGAGGATTGACGGCCAGACGGGCATCAGCGAGCTCGAGCCAGTCGGTCTGCCGCGGCTCGAGGTGAGCCCGAACCCCTTCCGGCGCACAACGACGGTCTGCCTCACGGACTGGACGGCTGGTCGGTTCCTGCAGATCCGTGACGTAACCGGCCGCCGCGTCTGCGACCTCCGGCTGTCCGAATTCGGCAACGCAGTCTGGGACGGCCGTGACCAGGACGGGCGACGGTTGCCGGCCGGGGCGTATTTCATCGAAGCCCGAGCCGGAACCGGGCTTCGAGTCGCGCGTGTATTGATAGCCCGCTAGCGAAGGAGCAGAATGATGAACAAGCTGGTTCACTGGGAGATACCTTCAACCGACATAGCGAAGTCCACGAAGTTCTACGCGGCGCTGTTCGGTTGGAAGATGCAGAGCTGGTCCGAGGACTACGCCATGTTCGACGTGGAGGAGGGCATCGGCGGCGGGATAGCCAAGGTCGACACGGTGCCCGAGCCGTGCATCGACGTGTACATCGGCGTCGACGACATCCCGGCCGCGCTCAAGAAAGCCGAGACGCTCGGGGCCAAGGTCGAGCGGCCGAAGACCGAGATTGGCGGCGGAATGGGCTTCTATGCCGACCTCCGCGACCCGTGCGGGTGCAGAATCGGTGTCTGGTCCAAGGCCTAGACTGCACCGGCGTCTGAGATAGCGCCTCGGTCTGACAGACAGGATCCAGGCAAAGCGCACTCCCGAAGCCGCGCCCGCGGCCCGTCTTCTGAGGCGCTCTCGGGGCGACTATTTGACAGTGCCGCTGCCTCGGCTAAGATTCTCCCTCAGCCACACTTGAACACCATGCTATTCAACAAAAGGAGTTCCGGCAATGCGTAAGATCGTCGAGTGCGTCCCCAATTTCAGCGAGGGCCGCCGGCCCGAGGTTATCGAGAAGATCGTCAACGTCATCAAGTCGGTCAACGGCGTATCGATGCTCGACCAGGAGATGGATGCGGACCACAACCGCGCGGTCATCAGCTTCGTCGGCGGGCCGGAGGCGGTGCTCGACGCCGCGTTCAAGGCGGTGAAGGCCGCGTCCGAGCTGATCGACCTGACCCAGCACAAAGGTGAGCACCCGCGGATGGGCGCAACCGATGTCGTGCCGTTCGTGCCGATTGCCGGCGTGAAGCAGGAGGAGTGCATCGAGATGGCCAAGCGGCTGGCCAAGAAGATTGCCGACGAGCTGTCGATTCCGACCTACCTGTACGAGCTGGCCGCGACCCGTCCGGACCGGGTGGACCTCGCCCAGATAAGGCGCGGCGAGTTCGAGGGCCTGCGCGAGGCAGTCCGCACCGACCCGGACCGGGCGCCGGACTTCGGACGGCCGGAACTTCACTCGACCGCGGGCGCGACCGTCGTCGGCGTACGCACGCCGCTGATTGCCTACAACGTGAACCTGGCCACGAACGACCTGAAGGTCGCCGAGCGCATCGCCAAGGCAATCCGGTTCCGCGACGGCGGGTTCCGCTTTGCCAAGGCACTCGGGTTCGAGGTCAAGGAGCAGGGCTGCGTCCAGGTTTCCATCAACATGACCGACTACACCAAGACGCCGCTGTACCGCGTCTTCGAGACGGTGAAGCGCGAGGCGGCGCGGTGGGGCGTGAACGTCATCGAGTCGGAGATCGTCGGGCTGGTGCCGCAGGGCGCCCTGAACGCGAGCGCCCGCTACTTCCTGCAGCTTAACGGCTTCAAGAAGGAACAGATACTCGAGAACCGACTGGTCCCGGCTAAAGGCCTGCCCGATTTTCTGAACGACCTCGCTTCGTCGGCGCCGACACCGGGCGGCGGCTCGGCCGCGGCCCTGAACGGCGCAACCGGCGTGGCACTGATGACTATGGTCGCGAACCTGACCGCAGGCAAGAAGGGCTACGAGGAGTTCTCGGATGAGATCTCGGCGGTGCGTGACCGGCTGCTGCCGTTGCGCGAGCGGTTCGTATCGCTGATTGACGAGGACGCTGAGTCGTTCAAGAAAGTGATGGCGGCCTACAAGCTGCCGAAAATGACCGAGGCCGAGAAGCAGGACCGCAACCTGGCAATCAGCGAAGCGCTGAAGGTCGCGGCCGAGACGCCGTTCCGGACGATGAAGCTCGCCCTCGACGTTCTGAAACTCTCTCGCCCGATTGTCGAGTACGGGAACAAGAACTCGGTTACCGACGCCGGCGTCGG
>CAYOCZ010000175.1:0-6758 GCA_964402475.1 uncultured bacterium
GCGGGCGTATCCAGCCCGGAGAAGAAGCGGCGGATTATCGGGCACGAGTTCATCCGCGTCTTCGAAGAGCAGGCGCGCAAACACGGGCCGCTCCGGTTTCTCGCCCAGGGCACGCTCTACCCGGACCTGATCGAGTCGCGCTCCGCGTTCGGCGGACCGTCCTCGACCATCAAGACCCACCACAACGTCGGCGGGCTGCCGAAGCAGATGAAGCTCGAGCTGATTGAGCCGTTGCGCGAGCTGTTCAAGGACGAGGTGCGCGAGCTGGGCCGGGCGCTCAGGCTCCCCGCCGGGCTGCTCGGGCGGCATCCGTTTCCGGGGCCCGGGCTCGCGGTCAGGATTCTCGGCCCGGTCACGGCCGAGCGGGCGCGGCTGCTGCGCGAAGCCGACGATATCTTCATCACCGAGCTGCGGAAGGCCGGGCTGTACGACAAAGTCTGGCAGGCGTTGGCCGTGCTGCTGCCGGTCCGGTCGGTCGGCGTGATGGGGGACGAGCGGACCTACGAGAACGTCGTGACGCTCCGCGCGGTCACGTCAACCGACGCGATGACCGCGGACTGGGCGCGGCTGCCGAGCGACTTCCTCGCGCGGGTATCGAACCGGATCATCAACGAGATCCGCGGTATCAACCGCGTCGTGTACGACATCAGCTCCAAGCCCCCGGCGACAATCGAGTGGGAATAACCGGCGCGGCGCGCGAGCCAGTCGCCTGACAACCGCCAAGGCCGCCGCGCCAAGGGGCGGTCAATCTGGGGCCTGCAGTCTGGAATGGAACCGCGCGTCAGGAATTGCCTGCTGCGTCAGCGCGCCAACGGCGCGAGGTGCGACAGGGCGGGATTCAGGAGGGCCATTCGGTGGGCGGGAGAAGCCGTGCGGGCGCAACGAGATGCATGTAGTCGTGCTGTCAACGACCACGGGACGACTGCTGCGACAGGAGTGGGATGTCGCAGGGTGAACGCAGACGGCGCCGCAAGTGCTCTGTGTCCAGACAAGTGTCGTATCTTCAATCTGAAGCACGAACTGTAGCGGGTAGGGCTGGATGGCCCGGAAGCTGCACACGGCCGGAGTCGATTCTGGGGGTACGGGACGATGGTGGTCTTCTCCTGCCCGCACCCGGCGATGCCGATTCACAACGACTCCGATGCTAGACCGTCGCGGCGGAATACCCCGTTCGCCGGTCACGGCCAAAGAGTGACTGCCGAACTCGCATCATGAGTTGTCGCGAGTTTACGGCATCGCCACTGGCACCGGGTACCGAGAAAAGGCGCACCCAGCCCGAGGTGCGCAAGTGCGCCACCAACCTGAGCAAGAGACCAAAAGGAGGTTTTCATGCTCAAGTACACTACAGTCTGTGTAATGCTCCTGGCGGCTTCGGTCATGGCTTGGGAGCAAATGGCTCCCGTGGATGACCCGGCCGCGGTGGGGAACGGCAGCGCCATCACCTACGGGGATGGCAAGGTCTGGGGTGTCTTTCCCGACACCTCAGAAGACTCCATAGCGACGTACTTCGAGTACTACGACCCGAGTCAACCGCCGGGTTCGCAATGGGTATATCCAGGGGAGGATCTCGACTTCCTCAGCAACACGGCGATAACCTTCCAGTGGCGGTTCGGCGGCGAAGTCCTCGTCGTTGGGAATGCCGACGGTGATCCGTACTACCCGACGCTGTACTGCTACGAACTAGCGGACTCGAGTTGGGACGAGGAAGATATTGAGTACTTCTTCCTCGGCGCAGGCGCGAGCATCGCCTTCCGTCCTGCCCCGCCCATCTACGGGGATTACGTAGCCGGCTTCATGTACTGCCTGGCCGGAGGTGGCAGGGAATTCTGGTGCTACTCGGTTCCCGGTCCTGGAGACATCACGGTTGACGGAATCTGCCCGGGCGAGAGTTCGCTCATCGCCGACCAGACACCGACGTTCATCTGGCCGGTGGTTGGGAGTGCGCAGAAGTACAGGCTCACGGTATCGCTAAACCCAGACATGTCTAGCCC
This sequence comes from uncultured bacterium, assembly GCA_964402475.1. GTDB lineage: Bacteria > Hydrothermota > Tepidihabitantia > Tepidihabitantales > Tepidihabitantaceae > UBA2258. The sequence goes on from CAYOCZ010000175.1 coordinate 1,992, forward strand.
CGCGTTCCAGGACTCGACTAACGACACTTGCTACGAAGTCACAGAGAAGTTGACAAACGGGATCTACTACTGGCAGTCCGCATCCCGGCAGGGTGCCACCTGGACGTCGAGCGCAGTCCATAGCTTCACGCTCGAGGGTGGCTGGACCCAGCTAGACTCCATCCCTATGGAAGTGTCCGACGGCGCTTCGCTGGCGTACGAGAAGGACTTCTACTCCGGCGAGGAACGTCTGCTGGCCCTCGTCGGCGGGAGTCACTGGTACTACTACACCTACTCCGTCGCTGGAGACACTTGGTACGAGTTCACAACTCCGAAAGCCCAAGGCGTCGGGAGTGCCATAGTCACGCACGAAGCGGCCAGCGCCACACCACCGTACATTCCCTGCCCCTGGGTGGTGTTCGGCGGCTTCGATTCGCTCTACTACCATAACAACGCCAAGCCTGCGTGGATCATCTACGACGAAGCTGGCGCACTCCCGCAGTCACTGGGACCGGGCGCGTCGTTGGCGTATTCAATAGAATCAGGCACCCCGTATCTCTACCTCACCGTGGGAGAGGACGGGAACGGCCCCAGGAATGACTTCTACCGTCAGGAGCTACCAACGTCCGGAGGCGGCGGACAGGCTCGGCCCACCTGCCTGGCCTCTCTTCGTGCCAGGCTCATTGGAGGGTCCGACAAGGTCACAGTCGAGTATCAGTTGAGCGCGCCTGCACAGGTGAAGGCGACGGTCTTCAACGCGGCTGGCAGACAGGTGGCGGTACTTCACACCGGCCCGCAGCCGGCAGGCGCTCACCAGCTCTGCTGGGAAACCGAGACCTCTTGCCATAGAACGAGCGCTGGCACCTACTTCGTGCTACTTGACACGGGAACTGAGCAGACTAGGCTCAAAGCCGTGGTGAAATAAGTCCGTCATTCGGAGGGGCGGGACCTCCGCCCCTCTGAGATTGGAGTAGTCGTGAAAAAGCTGTTGCTGGTGCTCGCCCCCGTGCTCTTGCTGGCCCAAGTGGAAGTAGACACGGTGGTTCACCTGCCTTCCTTCATCACGAACGGCCATTTCATCCCTGAACTCAACAAGCTCTATGTCCTCGGCTGGTACGAGCATTATGCACTTGATTGCTCCACCTATGAGCTGAAGGCCCGAATGCCAAGGTCCTATGACAACAGCTACGGCTATTACTCCTGGAACTGGCGCAGACAGAAGCTCTACATCGGCTTCAACCCAGCGCCCGACAGCCTGGTGGTGATTGACGCGAGCGCCGATACGCTGATCAGGGCATTGCCGATTCCGGGCGCCCAAGCGTACGTGGCCCCAACAGACCGTCTGTACGTCGAGTCCGACAAGTCGTTATATGAGCTTGACTGCTCCGCCGATACAGTTGTACGGACGATCCCGGTGCCGGAGTCCGGCTACATCTACTGCAGCACCCCGTGCTGGGACTCGGCTAGCGACAAGATCTATGTTGCACTGGCCAAATGGGGCGGGCCGGCCTTGGTTGCAGTGTATGACTGCCGTGCTGACTCATTCGTCGCGACAATCGACCTCGGTACTGTTTTCTCCGCTGGTTGGGTCAACCTCGACCCAGAGTGTCAGAAGGCGTATTGCGCGCCGGACGCTGGCAACCTCGTGGGAATCGACACCAAGGTCGACACGATCACTAGGAGACTCTCAGTCAGGTGTGGGCTTGGTATGTTCAACCAAGTTGCGGTGAACACGAAGGATCACAAGGTGTACGTCCCGTACAGCAGTTCAAGCGCGGCCGAGACCATCTATGTCATAGATAGCGCGACAGACTCAATCATCAAGAGACTGGAAAGCCCCGGGTCGCAGTGGCCGCTGCAGGTGGCCAGGTGGGTACCGTGGAGCAATCGGGTCTATCTCACAAGACCCACGGCGCCATACGGAGAGAGCCTTGGTATGGTCGTGGTCGACTGCAACACTGACTCAATCATCGCTTCGGACCTCGTGTTGGGCAACTGGCCGCCGTTTGACTTCCAGATTGACCCAATCCGGGAGCGCGTCTTCGCCATCGGCTGTGAAAGCACGTCGGTTCACGTCCTGCGCGACGTGGAAGGCGGCGTGGCTGAGGAACCGGCCTCGGCCGGACCGGCGTTGGCTTCGGGATTGCGGGTGCAGACGACATCCGGTGGATTTGACGTGCGGTATTCAGTTGCGTCGCCATCCGGTGTAGACCTGTCCATCTACGACTTGATGGGCCGGGAAGTCAGACAACTCGTAGCCGGGCAACAGCTGGCCGGCGAGCACCGCACTAGCTGGGACTGCCGAGACCAGAACCGGACTTCGGTCGCCCGCGGCGTGTACTTCGTCCGTCTCGACACTCCGGCCTTCACCGATGTCAAGAAGGCGGTAGTGACGAGGTAATGCGGAGTTAGCGAGTTAGCAGGTAGGAGTTAGCAGTAGTCGGGGCGGGCGAGAACCCGCCTCTGCATTCCGAGCCACCGGGGCGGGAAAACATTTCACAGATTTGCCGGGCAGGGGCAGGGTGTTCTTGTGTGGGAAACGGAAAACGCAAGTCCAGCCGGAGCCGGAAGCTGAAGATACGGCAGCGCTGCCGTCGTGTCAGCGTATCTTCCGGCAGGCCAACGCATAATGCGCATTTCTTGGCTCGGCGTTCGCCGACCTTGGGGTATGCCCGGGGCTTGCCCCGGAATAGTCCCCGGAGTGGTTCGCGCTGTTCACCCCGAACACATCAGGCAGCGTCTCCGGAAGGCGATTCTGAGTGTTCTCCCGGTGTCCACCAGAACAGCCATCATCGTAGGCATCCGGGCACGTCCCCATCAGGCTTTACTGCCGGCTGCCTGCCAAGCCGAGGCGGGACCGGCAGAATGAGCAAGCGTGACCGTGACACGGAACGCATGGCACTGGACGCTGCGGGCAAAGGTCCACCAGTGAGTCTGAGGCGAGGTGCGACTTGATGGCCCGGAGTTCTGCCTGAGACCCGCGTCGGCAGGATGGGAGTCACTCCCGGGTTGACTGCGGGGTTCAAGGCCGAACACAACGCGTCCGTCAATGTGGCCGTCAATCAAGGACTTAGCCCGCTCCTCAGCTTCGCGACGAACGCGGGGCTCAACGTGGCATCCAGTCGCGCCCTCAGCGCCGCAGCCAACACCGCATAGACTCGGGACTTCAGCGCCGCTGTCAGTCTGCGCGTCAACGCCAGCCTCAATCCGGCTGTCAGTCACGCAGCGAGTTCCGGTCTGACCTGCGCGTTCAGCCGCGAGTTGAGTTGGGCGTTGAACCGCACGTTGAGTCTGCGGTTGAATGTGACACCGAGTGCCGAAGCGAACGCCGCAGTTCCGGCGCGAGTACTGCGACCCGCAGCCGGTCTCGTGCGTGACTTCAGCGAGGACCGGACGATAGTGGCGGGAGGACCTGCTTGTGCCCGACAAGTTTCCGGAAAAGCGGGAGCTGCGCTCCCGCACTCCAAAGCCGGACGACCTTCCGGAAAAGCGACAGCGTTGCTGCCGTGCTTCTAAGTACACACGGCCATCTATACGTAGTAGGAGGTCAGAATTCGACCACAATTCTGCCGCCCACCCCTCGGCCCACAGGCTGCCTCCCCCGTGGTCCTTGCCGATGCAGCGCGGCACAAGTTGAGATCAAGAATGACCGGAGATTTGACTCGAACATTGACCCGAGCAAAGACGCGAGCGTCTTCTCGAACAATGTCTCGAACAACTTCACGAACAATGCGCGGTGCAACGCCGCGTACAATCGCTCACGCAGCTCGCGACGCAGTCCGCTATTCAGCTGACTATGTACTTGCCGATGCAGCGTACCACACAGTCGACGACACCTTTGCCGGTGCTTCCCGACGAACAACGAGAGGTACTTCGTGAGACTCAACCGCGCTTTCGGCGCGAGGTCCCAGTCTGTCCGGATGACATACCCATCGTTGGTTGAGCCATCGAATGCCACCTGCCACCGGCAGAGCACCCCAAGCTCCGGCGGAAAGCAGGGGCCGTCCCACTGAGCGCCTGCGTCAAACGTGCCCGGGGCACCGTAGGAACGAGCGGCGCGGCCCCGTCTTCCGCAGACTTCGCGACGTACTTCGAGCAGCACAAGGTCGTGCCTGCGGCGCGGGGCCACGGTGACCGGTCTGAGGTGAGTGACGCGAGGAACGTGCAGGAGGACAAGGTCTACATCGCCTCCCGAGATTGCAGTTCGGCTGGCTGACATCGTCCCCGTGATGTAAGACCAGCTATTTCAGAGGCTTGCGGAAAAGCCGGGCGACTCGGGCCGCGAAGACCGGCGGGCAGCGGCGAGCGACCCTCGCCCGGCTGCTCAGTCGAGGCCTTAAGGCTAGTATTTTCAGTGCCTTAGGCCGGACAACACCGCGCTATTCCCTTGGCCTGGCCTTGACAGGCCTCCTGCAGACCTTGACAATGTCGGCGATTATGCTATATTTGGCGCAGTTATGGGGTGCTCCTCGAAGCCGTCGGTATCCGTAATCGTGCCCGCATTCAACGAGGCCGAGAACGTCGCTCCCCTGCTGGCCGAGTTGTCGGCGAAGTTGCCCGAGGACTACGAGGTCATCGTCGTCGACGACGGCTCAACCGACGGCACCTATGACACGGCCGTCGCCGCCCAGGCCCAATACCCGTTCCTGACAACCTGCCGTCACCGCACCAACCTGGGCAAGACCGCGGCAATCATGACCGGCGTCGAGCAGGCGCGGGGGGAATTCGTCTCGATATTCGATGCCGACCTTCAGTTCCGGCCCGAGGACGTGGTCGCCCAGGTGGAGA
>CAYOCZ010000176.1:0-6742 GCA_964402475.1 uncultured bacterium
GCCCCTAGTTCATCGCCCCGCGCCCCCGCTTCTCACATCGACCCTGTCTGCAAGATGGTCGTAAGAGAGCGAAGCGAGGCCGGCAAGTGGGAGTACAAGGGAACGACCTACTACTTCTGCAACCTGAACTGCCTGAAGCGGTTCCAGGCTGAGCCTGAGCGGTTTCAGAAGACGGCGGAGTCCGCCGGGATGGAGGAGGAAGCCGCATCGGTGTTGCCGGAGCTGGTCCTGCTTGAGAAGTCGGAGTTGGGCAAGACACAGACCGTCACCCTTTCGGTCGGCGGAATGAGCTGTGCGAGCTGCGTCGCGACCGTGGAGAGATCGCTCAACCGGCTGCCGGGGGTGAAGGCGGCGACCGTGAACTTCGCCATCGAGAAGGCCATTGTCGAGTTCGACCCCAAGGTGTCGCCGGTCGCCGCTCTTGAAAAGGCAGTCACCGACGTCGGCTACGATATCCGGCACGACGAGGCAGGCACCGAGGACCGCGTTGAAGTTGAACTCCGCCATGCCCGCAACCGGCTGGTCTGGGCCTGGATTCTCGGGATGGTGCCGATGCTGCTGATGGTGCTGCACGGCCTTCACTGGTTTCATCTTCCGTGGATGATCTGGCTCGACGTTGCCTTCTGCGCAGCGGTCCTTTTCGGCCCGGGCTGGAACACGGTGCGCGGGGCATGGGGTTCGCTACGCGCCGGGTCCGCTTCGATGGATGTGCTGATTGTTCTCGGCGTGGGCGCGGCGCTGGTTTCCGGCGTCGCGGTAGTCGCAGGTCTGCCGATAAAGAGCTTTGCCGATGCCGGCGGCATGGTGATGGCCGTGTTCCTGACCGGGCGGTACATCGAGGCGAGAGCCAAGGGCAGGGCCTCACAGGCGATAAAGAAACTCGTCGCGCTCGGCGCACGCACCGCGCGCATACAACTGGCTGAAGGCGTCGAGAAAGAAGTACCGGTCGCGCAGCTAGCGTCCGGCAACATCATGGTCATCCGGCCGGGCGAGAAGATTCCGACCGACGGCCGGATTGTCGAAGGCAACACCAGCGTCGACGAGTCGATGGCAACCGGCGAGTCCCTGCCGGTCGAGAAGAAAACAGGCGATGAGGTTATCGGCGCGACCGTGAATGGCACCGGGCTCATCAAGGTCGAGGCGACTCGTGTGGGCAAGGACACATTTCTTTCCCAGGTCATCACGCTGGTCGAACAGGCGCAGGGCACGAAGATTTCGATCCAGGCGTTCGCCGACAAGGTCACGGCCCGATTCGTACCGGTAGTCCTGCTGGTCGCGGCGGCGACCTTTGCCGCGTGGTTCTTCCTGACGCCGAGTCTCAAGCCGATGCTCGTATGGGCCGCCAAGTTCCTGCCGTGGGTGGACCCAAACCTCTCGGTCATGTCGCTCGCGTTTTTTGCCGGCGTGGCAGTGCTGGTCATCGCCTGCCCGTGTGCGCTCGGGCTTGCGACTCCGACCGCGTTGATGGTCGGTTCCGGCATGGGGGCGGAACGCGGGATTCTCTTCCGCAGCGGCGAGGCGATTCAGACCCTGAAAGACGTACGGGCAGTGGTGTTCGACAAGACCGGCACAATCACCCAGGGCCGTCCCGCGGTCACCGACGTGATTACGGTCGCCGGTGTCCAGCGGGCCGACGTGCTGAAGCTGGCTGCCGCAGTGGAACAAGGGTCAGAACATCCCCTGGCCGGAGCGGTTATCGCGGCCGCAGAAGCGGATAAGCTCTCCCTGCCCCGGGCGAAAGGCGTTCGGGCAGTACCGGGGAAGGGCATCAGCGGAACGGTTGACGACCAGCTGTTGCTGGTGGGCAAAGAGGCACTGCTGGCTGATGCCGGGATCGACTATCGGTCCCTGGCCGAAGCTGTGGCCGGGCTGCAGGGCCAAGCCCGGACCGTGCTTTACGTCGCGGCCGGCGGCAAGCTACTCGGCGTCATCGGCGTGGCCGACACGGTCAAGCCGGACTCGGCTGAGGCGATTGCCGGTCTGAAGGCACTCGGTATCGTGCCGGTGATGCTGACCGGCGATAACCGCGAGACTGCGGAGGCGATTGCCCGCGAAGTCGGTATTGAGCGCGTAGTCGCGGAAGTCCTGCCCGCGCAGAAGCAGCAGGTCGTGATGGACTTGCAGAAAGAGTTCGGCAACGTGGCCATGGTCGGCGATGGCATCAACGACGCGCCCGCCTTGAAGGCGGCCAACGTCGGTATCGCCATCGGCACCGGTACCGAGGTGGCGATTGAGTCCTCTGACGTCACACTCGTGCGCGGCAGCCTCTCGGGCGTGGTCTCGGCCATCAAACTCTCTCGCGCCACCTTTGTGAAGATTCGCCAGAACCTGTTCTGGGCGTTCTTCTACAACGTCGTCGCGATACCGATAGCCATGCTCGGCTTGCTCCACCCCATCATCGCCGAAGTCGCGATGGGCTTGTCCTCAATTAACGTCGTCACCAACTCTCTCCGTCTGCGGCGGACACGTCTGTAGCCTCGCCTTCAAGCCGACCAGCGAAGCAAACGTCCGCATGCATGAGCGCGTTGCGCGACCCCAGGTCCTCCACATCTGCCGCGTCCTCCAGGTCGCACGGTCATGCCGAGTGTCCTTCTTGACCTCGCGCCCCGGCCTCCTAGACTGACTGAGCATCCTACTGTCTTGAGCGACATGGACGATTCTGTCACCCTTCGCCCTCACCAATCCCCAGCCCCTCTTCTTGCTGACCTCCACACCGATGCGTTGTACGAGCACATGTGCGGCCGGAAGGACATCACGCAGCGGTCGGACAAGGGGCACCTTGATTTCCCCCGGATGAAAGAAGGCGGGGTCAACGGCCAGGTCTTTGCAGTCTGGGTCAGTCCGACCGAACTGAAACCGGGCGAGTACTGTGACTTCGCGCTCAAGGGCGCGGATACGTTCGACGAAGTCTGTGCCCGGTGCGCGGACAGCGTCGCGCCGGTGCGAACGCCGGACGAGTTCCGGCAAGCAACGGCGGCGGGCCGAATCGCGGCGGTCCTCGGTGTCGAAGGCGGACATGCGTTGGAAGGGAGGCTTGAGAACCTCGACCGGTTCTTCGAGCGTGGGGTGCGCATCCTCACGGTCACCTGGTCCAATTCCAACGAACTGGGAGACTCAGGCGGGGATGAAAACAAGCCGCACAATGGGCTGTCGGTGTTGGGCCGCCAGGCGGTACGCCGGATGAACGAACTCGGTATGATTGTGGATATCTCGCACAGCGCGGATAAGACCGTGTTCGACATCCTCGACACGAGCCTGTCCCCGGTCATTGCATCCCATTCCGGAATCCGGGCGAGACGTGACTTCAACCGCAACCTGACCGATGAGCAGATTCGGGCGATTGCCGCTCATGGCGGCGTCATCGGCGTCGTGTTCCTGCCCTACTTTCTGCGCGAGCCGGAAGACGAGGCTTCAATCGAAGACGTACTCGACTGCATCGACCACATCTGCCAACTCGTCGGGTCGAACCACGCCGGGCTGGGGTCGGACTTCGACGGGTTTGGCGGCGCGCTACCCGGGCTCGAGGACGCGACGAAGATGGGCGCGATCGGGGCGGGCCTGCGCAGGCGCGGGTTTGGCGAGGGCGACATCGCAAAGATCATCGGCGTCAACTTCCTGCGCATCTGGGACACAGTATGCGCACGGGCCTCGGCCAGGTAGGACACTGGACTAGGGGAGTCGTGTCCCTAAGCGGCCTTCAAGTCGGCGCCACCCGCGGAGAGAAAAGCGGGAGCTTCCGCTCCCGCACTCCAAGGTGTAGGCTATTGCCTTGCAGGACTTCCTACGTTCTTACGTCGACCTCTTCATCGCGAAGTGGTAGATCCCGGTAGCGCACAGGGCGGTCAGAAGCGCCAGAACGACGATCTCCCAGGTTGGTACGCCGTGGACAGACCCGTTGTATAGCTGGAACAAAAAAGACACCGCATAGACCAGGATACGCGCCGGTGCGCCTCCGAAGGGCCTCTTGAATAGGGCCTGCCACTCGGCTTTGAACCCCTGGACTCCGGCCGAGATGAGAGCGGCTCCGACCAGGGCCACGAGCAGTTGGACCAGACCTGCGAACATGCTGCCTCCTTGGTGCGGGGTGCCGGTTCTCGGCCGGTCCCCGCGGCCGTTGCTTTGTGCCCTTGGCGCCCTGGATAGGGCGTCGCGTGCAGTGAGGATAGGGAATAGAGAAGAGGAAGTCAAGGGGCGCATCCGGCTTTCGTCGCCGCCTGCGCCCTGTGGCTACTAGAGGCTATCGTCGTCAGAACCGCCGGCCTCAACTTCCTGCGCGCTTAGGACGCAGTTGCCGCTCGGTCCGGCTGAAGCCCAGAGCCGACCCGCGAAACGAGGGAGTGCCGCGTACTTCCGCCGGCATTTCCCTGGGAAATGGTCACGGCATTCAAGCGAACCTCATTCCTCACTGTCCGGTAGCACTGCAGACACTCCTTCCAACAAGCCGACGAATGCGGAATAGTCGACATCAACTCCTTTGATCGGACTCGTCACTTCGAGGGTCCCGGAGTGATCATAGAACTCCTGTACCCTCCTCTCGTGTGCCTCGAGCACCTCGCAGATTGTCTCTACTTTGTTGAGAAGCTCGTCGATTGATGTTGCGCTGATTCTCAGGCCGGCGGTCTGGGTATCGGCGAGACCCTGACTCTTACGACGTTCCCTTTCAACGGATGGTCCCTGCTTGCGACCGACGACGCACGTCACGTACCTAGGGTCCCTCTCGTAGGTGCATTCGAGCACATTGAAGCTGTGGCTCAGTTCGGCGGCCAGCGATTCCCTTGTGTGAGTCTTCCAGTAAAGACCGTAACGTAGCTGTTCCTCTGACTTGTCCGGTTGCGAGAAGCGGTAGTCGAAATGAGCCTGGACTGCCAGCCGTTCGGTCATCAACTTGGAGTACGTCGTTTCCATCCGGAACCAGTATGACGCGTATTTCCTGCGGTTCGCGACGATGACCCCCCTGCCTTCTTCTGACAAAATACCGTGCATGTACTCCTGAAGACGCAGAGCGTGAGTCCGTGAGGGCATTTCGCCATAGAATCCGACAAGAAACCCGTCGAACAGGCCGAGTTCTGCTTTGTCAAACGCCAGGGCATCCAAGCGGAACGCCTTGAAAGACAAGGCAAAATGACGTGCCCATTCGTTGGCCACATCCACCAGCCCAGGGACAGTGTCGGTACCGACGACGTTCAGTCCTCGGCTTGCGAGCGCAAGGCATTCGCTGCCGGTGCCGCATCCCGCCCACAGGAACCGGCCATTGGAGGGTATCCGGTCAAGGATATACTTCAGTCTCGGGTCGCTCGGGAATTGCACTTGCCTACCGGCTCTCGCAATGGCCTGCAACTCCAACCGCATTTTCGCCTCGAGTCGAGCGAGATTGACCGCCCAACGCTGGGCACACGCCTCTGCGAGTGTCTCGGGTGTGGATGTTCGACGGATTACGCCCAGAAGCACCCTCTGGACCATAGCGTCGAAGTCCCAGAAGAACCACCTTGCTTGACGTCTGTCGTTGCCGTAGAGGCTTTGCGTATCCCGCGCGAACCGAACGAAGGGTTTCATCGGCGGCGAGTGCTTCGAGATCCGCAATGACAGTTCCAGCGCGCGTACAATGACGTCCGGTGCCACTAGCCGACTCGTATCAGGGTCTTTCATCAGCCGATGATGCGACTTGTCTCGCTGGAATGCTCATTGGCATTGCGTCAGATTTGACCGAGAACTCGTGGTGCGAATCACTGGACACATATAGACGATTCTCCTATCCAGCACCGTTTGTGTTTCCTAGGTCCTTCGCTTCTAGTGGCGTCAGGAGGAGGGGAAACGGGGCTTTCCCTCACTTCATCAAGGTTGGGCTTCCAGATTCCACGCGACATTATGGAGGACCAGACGATGGAGTCAAGCCGCGGAGGCTGACGACCTGGGGTTCTCGGCCCATGGCGAGCGGCCATTTCCCTCACCCGTACGCTCTCCCCCATTGGGAGGGCGGGAACGCCCGCGGTGCCGGGGCGGTGATGTCGAAGACTCCGATGCGGATTGCCGCGAGTACGGCTGGTGCCGGGCCGCGGGCGGCTCATTTGTCGAGCAGGACATCGGCCCGAGCGCAAAGCTCTCGTCCGAGATGCCCTGCTGCCGCGAGAGCTCATAGAGCTGCCGTGCATGGCTGAGGTAAGGCACGCGCATGATGGTGTGCATACCTGCCGCGTTGAGCGTCCGGCGCGCCTTCGTCTCCGTCTCGCAGAGGCCGGCCACCGCCGCCTCGTAGTGCCTGAGCATGTCGGGCCTCAGGGAGTCGAGCGTTTCCCTCACCCTGCCGATATCGGTCTTGACCTGCCAGGCAATCAACCGCTGGTTCGGCTCAGACATAGAGACTCCTCTCGAGTTTTCGGTCATTCAGGCCCGGTCGCGCTGTGCGCATGTTGGCTCTCATGCAGTCATGTATCCGCCGAAGCTCGATTTGCTCAAGAATCTCCACCTCATTTCGTAGCCTTCCCGTATTTCGATGCAGCACCGCATGTTAGCGCAATCATCTACTTGAGAAAGGCTGAAATCGACGCCCCGCGAACCACCCCGGGAACCGTCCCGGGAACGGTTCGGAGGGTGACTCTGATAGGGGTTCGCAGATGGACTTCCGCGGCGGTTCTGCGGCTGGTCTGCACCGCGAGAACCGGACCAAGTTGGCATGTGACTTGCAGTCCGGCCCTCGCGGCGGCTGCCAATCCAACTTCCATGCCGGTTCGCATCGCGACTCGAA
>CAYOCZ010000177.1:0-6720 GCA_964402475.1 uncultured bacterium
AGCTCGACTAGCTCGACCGCCCGCCATTTCTTTCGACCTATTGACAAGCGCTGGCTACGGCCGATAATCAGGCATATAGGAGGCGCTATGAAGTGCTTGTCGGTACTGCTGGCCGCAACCTGTCTGCTGTCGTCTGCCCACGCGCAGTGGCTGGAGACCAAGGTCACTTTGCCTGATTCGCTGGGCGGTGCGACTGGTCCTACCTGTCTCACAACCGATACTTCAGAACGCTTTGTCTATATCGGGGACGCCGGTGGAGCTGTCTACGTCGTGGACGCGGAGGCCAGGACCAGGGTGGCCAAGCTTCCTTGCGGCTACGTCTATGCGGTCTGCACCAACACCCGCCAGAACAAGGTCTATGCAGCGGACTGCGTCGGGAACCAAGTCTTCGTGATATCGTGCGCCACCAATCAGGTGGTCGCGACGGTCCCCACGGGTGCCAAGCCCCTTGCCCTGTGCTACAACAGCACCGACGATAAAGTGTACGCCGTCAACTACGACGGCGGTGACTTGACGGTCATCGACTGCTCCTCCGACAGCGCTATCAAGACGATACACCTCGGAGAGGGTAAGGCGAGCCTAGGCTACAATCCCGCGAGCAACAGGATTTTCTGCGCGGGACATGACACGCTCAAGGTGATTGATGGGGCGAGCGACTCGGTTGTCGCGGTCTTCGCCAGAATGTGGTATGAGCCCTTGGTGGTGAATGCCGTCGCCAACAAGGTCTACGCGAACGCGCATGGCGTCGGGACCCTCGTACTGGACGGCACGACTGGAGTCGTGCTGGACTCGTTGGAGGCCGGTGGGACCTTGATGTGCCTCAATTCGCGCACCCAGAAACTATACAACTGCGACCGTCAAATCCTCGAAGTGCGAGTCTTCGACTGCACTGCCGATACGCTTGTTGCCCGGCTCCGGTTCATTCGGTTGATGGACGTCTTCTCCATCGCCTGCGACACGGCTACCAACAAGGTCTACGCCACGTGGGACTCGCTTCGCTTTGACAGGCTAGTGGTGATAGACGGTGTCGCCGACACTGTCGCCGCGTGGATCCCGGGCCCCTACCGAGGCGAACTGCTGGTGAGCTCAAAGCGGGGCCGCGTGTACTCCACCGATCCCCCCTGGCTGGGTCTGGCGGTTTTCGACACCGGCACCGATAGCCTGCTTCGCACCATAACGATCGGTGGGGGATCCACCAAGATGTGCTACGACACGATTGACGACAAGGTATACTATGTCAGCTATTCTACTATCCTTGGCGAGGTCGGCGCCATTGACGCTGCGACAAACCAGCCGGTTGGGCACATTCAGGTGGGGCCGCACCCGCAAGACATTATCTGGCACGCTCCGACCGACCGGGTGTACTGCAGCGGCGGCAACATTACGGTCATTGACCCAACGGCTGACACGGTGACGAAGGTCCTGCCGGTGAATAGCGGTCTGCTTTGCAGCGCTCCGCGCCTGAACAAGGTCTACGCCGAAGCCGTTTCCAAGATAGCCGTCATCGACTGCCGGAATGACTCAATCGTGAAGACAATCCCGATACCGATAGAGCCCATGTGGTCGATGTGCTACGTGTCGGCCGCCAGCTACGACAAGCTGTATGTCGGCGGCTACGGTGAAGTTGCCATTATCGATTGCATCGGGGATACGCTCATCCGGTCATACCCGTTCACTTGGTCCCGACTCGTAGCCAGCCCCGATGGCAAGCGAGTCTACTGCTGGCGACCGGATGCGCTCTGCACCTTCGACGCGGCCGGCGATACGCTGGTCGCCGAGGCACCGTGGGTAGCCGCGTCGGCTTTGGACCTGCTATACGTCCCGGGCGTGAACAAAGTGTATTGCGCGGACCCGGGGGGCGGGCCGCAGTGTGGGCCGGGATGCGTTCTGGTCGCAGATGGTACGACCGACTCCCTCATCACCCAGATTCCGGTCCGCATGGCGTACGCACTTGGCTACGACAACGCAAATGGCCTGGTCTACTGCAGCCATGGCCTTGATAGCACAGTCACATTCATAGACAGCCGCACCGACAGCGTAGTCGGGTCGTTCAATGCGGGCATGTGGGCTACGACGTTTGCCACGGTGCCTGCGCACAGCCGGATCTACGTGGGCGGCGAAGGCAACTCATCTATCCAGGTGATTCGGACTGACCCGCCCGGCGTGGAGGAAGCAGCTCAGTCCCTCGCGTCAGAGAAGTCAATGAGGCCTACTATAGTGTCGAGAAGCTCACCCTTGGTTATTCACCAGCCATCCGTCCTGCTGGACGCGACCGGCCGCAAGGTCCTGGACCTCGCGCCGGGAGTGAACGATGTGCGGGCTCTTGCCCCCGGAGTCTACTTCGTCCGTCAGGCGACCGGCGTGAAGCGTGAGCCGTCATCCGTCACCAAGGTCGTGGTGACGCGCTAGCTGGCGCGGCTGAGACCGATACGGGCGGGGTTCCGCTGCCGGACCCCGCCCGTTTTCACCCCGAACCTCTGCGGAAGACAGGGGACAGCTCTTGTAGGGGACACGTCCACGGAGCGACACGAGGAGCGCGTCGCGGATGTGTCCGCGGCGCCTGCTCGGCGCGGTACAGTCCCCGTTTTCCGCCAGCGCACCACGCCCGTGCGTTTGCTTGCGTTGGACGCCGCGCTGTTCTAACATAGTCCCGTGACCGATATCGCGCTGACCGTCGCGGGTCAGGCCGGGCAGGGCATCGATACCGCGTCCGAGTTGCTGGCCCGGGCCTTGGTGCGCAGCGGCTACCACACTCTCTCCTATCCCAACGTCATGTCCCGCATCCGTGGCGGGCACAATTTCACCGCGGTGCGGGTTTCGGACCGGCAGGTCTATTCGGCGCCGGCGAAGTTCAACGCGCTGCTGGCGATGGATGAGCAGTCGGTGAACGAGCATCGCGGGGATATGGTGGAGGGTGGAGTCATCATAGCCGAGCCGCTGAAGACGAAGGACGATGGACGAGGGACGGTGGACTTCCGGGTTCCGATGACGGAGATTGCCGGGAAGCACGGCGGCTCGAAGATGATGGCAAACGTGGTCGGACTGGGCGCGCTGCTGGCCTTGACCGGGCATCCGGCGGGCGGGCTGAGGAGTCTGCTGAAGGAGCGGTTCGCGGCCAAGGGCGAGGAGGTCGTGCGGCAGAACCTCGAATGCCTGCGGGCCGGGGCTGACTTCGTGCGGAGGAAGCGGGGCGGGACCTGTCCGTGCGCGTTGCCGAAGCTGCCCGGACAGCCGAAGCGGCTGCTGTTGTCCGGCAACCACGCGATTGCGCTCGGGGCTTTGGCCTCGGGCGTCCGGTTCCACGCCGGGTACCCGATGTCGCCTTCGACGCCGATAATGGAGTACCTTGCCGCAAAGCAGGTCGAGGCCGGCCTGGTTATGGAGCAGGCCGAGGACGAGATTGCGGCGATCAACATGGTGCTCGGCGCTTCGTACGCCGGGGCACGGGCGATGACCGCGACTTCCGGCGGCGGGTTCTCGTTGATGGTCGAGGGGCTGGGCATGGCCGGCATGGGCGAGCTGCCCATCGTCATCGTTATCGCGATGCGGGCGGGCCCGGCTACCGGGTTCCCGACCCGGACCGAACAGGGCGAGCTGCTGTTCGCCACCAGCGCGTCGCAGGATGAGTTCCCTCGCTTCGTGATCGCGCCCGGTACCGCCGAGGAGGCATTCTACGCCACCAACCGTGCGTTCGAGCTCGCAGCTAGGTTCCAGGTGCCGGCGATTGTCCTTTCCGACCAGTACCTCTCGGATTCGCTATGGACCGTTCCGGGGTTCAATTTCGCCAGGGTCAAGGCGAGCGATGACTTTGACGACCGGGAGTCCGCACACGGCCACAAGCGCTACGCAATCACCAAGAGCGGCGTGTCGCCGAGGCTGCGGCCCGGGCTTAGGGGACAACTGGTCCGTTCGCTCGGGTCCGAGCACGGCGAGGACGGCTTCCGGACCGAGGACGCGGCCGTGCGCGTGCGGATGCACGAGAAGCGGATGCGCAAGCTGGCGGCAATGTCCAGGGCTGTAGAGGAGCCGACCTGCTACCCGGAGGAGACCGCCGACTGTGTGGTTGTCTGCTTCGGTTCGACCTACGGAGCGGCGCGCGAGGCGGTCGATATCCTGCGCTCGGAGCGGATGAGTGTGGCGATGGTGCATCTGTGCGACCTGGTTCCGTTCCCGCGCGAGCGGGTGGCGGCGCTGCTGTCTCCGGCGCGCAAGGTCATCACGGTCGACGGCAACTCGACCGGCCAACTGGCGGTCCTGCTCAGGCGCGAGACCGGTATTGAGGCTGACGAGCAGGTGCTGAAGTACGACGGAAGGCCGTTTGAGGCCAAGGCGCTGGCGGAAGAGATCAGTAACAGATGCTAATTCCTAATACCTAATTCCGAATGACTAATCAACGAGGAAATGACCAAGCACCAATTCCCAATTGGGCATTCGGTCATTGGGGATTGACTAGTAATTCGGAATTAGGAACTCGTCATTCAAACCCTCAGGGGCGAGTCCCGCGTGAGGATGGGTTCATTGCCTGACCTGAAGCCTTGGTCGAGCCCCGCCGAGGTGACCTGGTGCCCGGGCTGCGGGAACTTCGGGATTCTGAACGCGCTCAGGCAGGCGCTGGTCGCGGCCAGGCTCGAGCCGTGGCAGGTTGTGGTCGTGGGCGGCATCGGGCAGGCAGGTGAGGTGGCGCAGTACATCGGCGCCAACTTCCTGCATGGCCTGCACGGCCGCGCGATTCCGCACGCGCTGGGGGTGAAACTCGCGAACCCCGAGCTGAAGGTCATTGCCGTGGGCGGCGACGGCGACATGTACGGCGAGGGCGGCAACCACCTGCTGCACGCGTTCCGGCGCAACCCGGACATCGTCTGCCTTGTCCACAACAACGGCGTCTACGGTCTGACCAAGGGCCAGGCAGCCCCGACCAGCGGCTCCGGGTTCTCCACCAAGAACCGGCAGACCGGTACGCTCGCGCCCGCGTTCAATCCGCTGGCAACCGGGCTGGCGATGGGCGGCAGCTTCATCGCGCGGGGTTTCGCCGGTGACGTGAAGCATCTCGCCCGGCTGATTGGCGACGCGCTGGAGCACAAGGGCTTCGGGTTCATCGACATCCTGCAGCCGTGTGTGACCTACAACCACGTCAATACCGCGGAATGGTACCGGAAGCGGGTCTATGACCTCGAGCTCGAAGCACACGCCCCCTCGGACGCGGACGCGGCGCGCTCGCGTGCCCTCGAATGGCCGGCCAATGGAGACGGCGCGGAGATTCCCATCGGCATCTTCTACCGCTCCCGGCGTCCGGCCTACGGAACCTGCGGCCGTCCCGGGCAGCCGGTCACCAATCTGGAGTTCGACATCGGCGTGGTGAGGAAGGCGCTGGAGGATTTCAAGTGAGCGAGCTGCACCGTCCGACGGGGGCCGTCGAGGTCAACCTCGTTATCACCGGACAGGCGGGGCAGGGACTCCAGGTTATCGCGCGCACGCTCGGCCGGATGCTGGTCAGGGCAGGGTATCATGTGTTCGTCTCGCAGGACGTGATGTCGCGCATCCGCGGCGGGCACAACTTCGCGCGGGTGCGGGTCAGCACGGGGCCCGTGTTGGCGGACGGCGACAAGGCGCAGGTGCTCGTGGCGCTGGACCCGGCGCTGGTGGCGCGGCACGTTCCCGACCTTGCGGAGGATGCGGTCGTTGTTACCGAAGCAGCGGCCGACCTGCCCGAAGGCGTGAACCCAATCCTGATTCCGCTCGCGGACCTTGCCCGCGAGCACGGAAAGAACCCGGTCATGGTCAACGCGGTAGCGGTCGGCGCGGCGCTGGCCCTGGTCGGTCTCACCCCGACAGGCCTCGACGAGCTGTTCAATGGTCAGTTCGGCAGCAAGGGTGAGGACGTTGTCAGGTGGAACGTGGCCGCGGCGGAGGCCGGTTACCGGGCAGTCGTTGATGACCAGAAGCGGTGCTGCCATCACAAGCTGCCTTCTTTGGGGACTGTCCCCGAACGGGGACTGTCTCCAGAGCGCCTGCTCGTCAGCGGTGCCGAAGCCCTCGCGTTGGGCGCGATTGCCGCGGGCGTGCGGGTCGTGACCGGGTACCCGATGTCGCCGGCCACGCCGATTGTCGAGTACTGCTTCCGTCACGCGCGGGAGGCAGGCCTGATTGTGGAGCAGACCGAGGACGAAGTGTCGGCGGCCAACCTCGCCCTCGGGGCTGCGTTTGCCGGCGCGCGCTCAATGGTCTGCACCGCCGGAGGCGGGTTCTGCCTGATGAACGAGGCCCTGAGCCTTGCCGGCATGACCGAGACGCCGCT
This sequence comes from uncultured bacterium, assembly GCA_964402475.1. Classification (GTDB taxonomy): domain Bacteria; phylum Hydrothermota; class Tepidihabitantia; order Tepidihabitantales; family Tepidihabitantaceae; genus UBA2258. The sequence continues at coordinate 6,296 of CAYOCZ010000177.1, forward strand.
GGTGCTGTGTGTAGGGATGAGGCCGGGCCCGGCAACCGGGATGGCGACAAGGACAGCTCAGGCCGATGTGTTGTTCTCCATCTATGCCGGGCACGGCGAGTTCCCTCGGGCAGTGCTGACACCGGCGGACGCAACCCAGGCGTTCCATGCGGCCCAGGATGCGTTCCGGATTGCGGAGAAGTACCAGACGCCGGTCATCATCCTGTTCGACCAGCTCATGGCCGACGCGCTGTGGACCGTTGAGCGGAGCGAACTGAAGACTGACAACCGCCAAGAACGCCAAGAGCCGGAAGGGCTGAAGCCATATTCGTACCGCCGGTACGAGGTCACCGAGAATGGAGTATCGCCCGTGGTGCTGCCGGGAACGGAGCAGCAGCTTGTCTATGCCGACTCCGACGAGCACACCGAGGAAGGGCACATAACCG
>CAYOCZ010000178.1:0-6706 GCA_964402475.1 uncultured bacterium
AAACGAAAGCGAGACAGCCAACGCACAGCTTGACTGCCATACCTGTCTTTGTGGTTACATCCGGGTTTGCGGACATCAGGCCGGAGACGACTTCGCGCACGGTCCCGTCACCGCCGACGGCGACTATGAGTTCCGAGTCCTTTGCCTCCCGCGCCAGCGCAGTTGCATGGCCGGGCGCGTTCGACTCGACGATGACGATGTCCGGGAAGAGGCGCTTCAGTTCTTCCGCGGCCCGGGCGCGGAGCTTCACGCCCTGGGCCTTGCCTGCGACTGGATTAACAATGGATACGACAAGCGCCATGGTCAATCGTGCCAGCGACACCCGCCAAGTCAAGAACCGCCGCGCCACTTCGCCTATCTCTAGCCACGAGTCCGGAACTGAAGACGAACCGCCAAGGACGCCAAGAACGCCAAGCGGACATAGCCGTCTCCTCCCGCGTTCTCTTTGTGTCCTGGTGCCTTGGTGGTGATCTTCCGTTTCGGTTCTGCATCGTCTAGAACGCCTTGACGTCTCGTCCATCCGGCGTATCATTCACTGAAGGCGAAGACGCCATGTTTGAAACCAACCTTGAGAAGATCAGAGAAATGGCCGAGCAGAAGAAGAACGAGAACCGGGACTTCCGAGAACACATCAAAGACTGCGACATCGAGCCGGAGGAGATAGATGCGATTGTCCATCGGCTTGATGCCTACGTTTCATCGAAGATAGACTGTCGGCGGTGCGCGAACTGCTGCAGCGAACTTGCGGCGGCGCTGGGTCGCGAGGACATCACGCGACTGGCTCAGGCCGAGGGCATTACGCCCGAGCAGCTCGAGCGGAGGTACCTGGACAAGACCGACGAGCCGGACCGGTTCCTCATCAGGCAGAAGCCCTGTCCTTTCCTTGACGGCAAGCTATGCCGCCGCTACCACGTCCGACCCGAATCCTGCGTCGAGTTCCCGTTCCTGCACAAACCGGACTTCACTACCCGCTCGATGCTGGCGCTCTGGAATCTGCCTTACTGCCCGATTGTCTTCAACGTCTACGAACTGCTCAAACAGGAGGTCTGGGAGCTCGAGATGCTCCGCCGCGACGCGAAAGAAGAGGACCTTGAGTAGTCTGTCACCTTGGCCTGCGCCGAAAGGGGCGTGGCGCGAGGGGCGCGGGGCGAGGGACCGATGCGGAAGGTCGTCATTCAACGGTAGATTCCAGTGTCATTCCGACCGACGAACGCTGCTCCCTCCCTGTCATTCCGACCGAGGAGCGGAGCGAGGAGTGGAGGAATCTCTCAGGCGAGACCCCTCCATTTCGGGTGCGCAGCGCACCGTAGGAACGAGCGGGGTGACAGACATGCGGGAGGAGTTGTGAGATTCTGTATATTGGCTGCGTCTTGTATCCTGGCCTCAACGTCCGCCCTGGCGCAGGGCTGGTCCGGGCCGTTCCAGCTCACTAATGACACGTTCGCTGACGTCAATCCATCCGCCTGTCCGGAGTGAGTCGCCGGCGTGACCACGTGCCTCGTTTGGCAGACGAACCGAAACGGCAACTGGGACATCTACGCCAAGTTCTGCGAGATGATGAACGGCAACGGCTGGGGCGCGGACGACTCGGTCAGCACCGGCCCGGCCGACGACGTGAACCCGGCGGTCGCGGCGGGCAACGAGCAATGGCCCAACGACCCGAGTTTCTGGTGCGTCTGGGAGCGCAGGGAGTCGCCGGTCACCGGCGGCATCTGGTCCTCGTTCGCAACGTTCGGCCAGGACTGGGGAACGCCGGTTCAGGTGGGCGGCTACATCCACACCGGCGGCGACTCGGCCGAGCCGCGTGTGATTGTCATCAGCAACACCGACGTGGATACGGCCTGGGTGACCTGGACTTCCCACGACACCGACGGCTGGCACATTCAGTGCGCCTACCACGCGGGCGACTCATGGTATGGCCCTTCGTACGCGGTCAACAGCCCGGACCCGATCCGCCACGCACGCTTGGGCCGGGGTCTCGACGACACCTACCACGATTGTCCGTTGCTGGTCTGGGAGACCGAGGGCGACATCCACTACACCGAGTACGTGGACGGGTCGTGGCAGTCTCCGCAGGAAGTCGCGCACTCGGATTCGCTGGACCGCAACCCGGACGTGCTGAGCTACTGCTGGATTCCGTTTGGGCTCGGGCCGTGGATTACCTGGGAATCGACACGCGACGGCGACACTGCCATCTACGGCACGGCGATGGACACCTTCTCAATCGGGCGGCGCTGGTGCGATTCGGCCGCAGCCGGCAACAACTATGCGCCGTGTGGGACACCGGCGCTCTACACGGCCTCCGACTGGGCCGAGCTGGCTGCCATCGCCTGGGCCACGGATCGCGAAGGAAACAGCGATATCTGCGCCCGCACGCTATCTGACGACGCCTACGTCGACAACGACCCGGCGACCGACATCAACCCGACCTTGACCACGATGGGCATGACGCAGAACTGGTGCGTCTGGCAGTCTGACCGGAGCGGCAACTGGGACTTGTACGGAAGCTACGTGTACTGCGTTGGAGTGGAGGAAAGCGGCAAGCCCCAAGCCACAAGCTCCAAGCTGGCGCAGACGGTCGTCCGCGGCGTGCTGTGCCTGCCTCTGGCGTGGGGCGTTGAGCGTGAGGCGTCAAGCGTCTTGCTCAACATCAGCGGGCGGAAGGTGATGGATCTGCACGCGGGCCCGAACGACGTGAGCGGCCTCGCCCCCGGGGTGTACTTTGCCAGGGAGGAGAGAGAAGAGAGCAGGGAGGAGTCAGGAGTGCGCAAGGTGGTGATCCAACGCTGACGCTGACGACGGCTATCGTCGTCCGCTCGACCAACTCGACCATCTCGTCATGCCGCGCCGGGTGTGTCAAGTGTGCGGCGTCCAAAATCTCTTATTGTGTGCCCCCGGAACTTCAGTCACTTCTAGCGGTCCGTCTTACACGATGTACGAATCCGCCGAAGTAACGATGTACGAAACTCGACCATCTTGTCGTGCCGCGTCTTGACATCCTCCGGTAATAAGCGAAGTTTCCCTCATTTCCTCGAGCCCGGCTGCCGGCCCGAGGCCTCTTTCTTTCGACGCTACCTGCCGGGAGTAATCCCGATGAGTTCGGATCGGTCCGAGCCGCCCTGAGCGGTTGTTGTCAGGACCAGCCCGATATCCCGCGCGTAGTATTCCTCCTCGACTGTAGCCGGCTCGAGCGGGCTGAAGTCCTTGGTCCTGAGAACGTTGTGATAGTCGCCATAGGGAACCGAAGCCGAGTCGGTGAGGCTGAGCACCTTGGCCATGTCCTCGGCCACGCCCTTGGAGTACTCCTGACGGTAGGAGTCTCCGACTGCCGGCGTACCCATTATGATAATCCCGGCTTGTGCACCATCCTTGCCCGCCTCCCAAGAACCTTCGGTGCTTACGACCGGACCGTTTTCGCATTCCTTGGCGTCCTCTCCGAAGTACCAGACGCTGCCGTCTTTGTCCTGTGCGTACCAGTCGTACGTCTTCTCGGTTAGTTCCCCGTTCAGAACCACCGTGTCCAGAACTACCATGCAGGTCACGCCCATCAGAGTCTTCGTATCCGAAGTGACGAGGACGCTGACGATTTCGGTGTCCTGTGCCGTGGCGCTCCGATACGTGTAGGTCTTGCCCACTTGGTGCGGGAAGAAGGGATTGTTCACACCGGAGACGAAGTTGTGTGGATCGATGTGCGGCGCGTAGCCCTTGTGGCAGCCCGCGAGCAACATAACACCCAGCACGGCGGCCCCGATTGTCTGTTTCGAGAATTTCTTCGGTTGCGCTCCTTCCCGTTTGTCCCGGCCGGTTCGGCATGCCGAGCGCCGGCCGGGACTCAGTCGGAACTGCTAGTCGTTACCTTCCTGTTCGTCGTCCTCTTCCTCTTCTTCGGTCGTCCCAATCTTGCCGGTGGCGGCGTTCACCGCGACGCTGGTGAGCTTGCCCGAGGAGCGGAGGACATCAACCTCGTAAATCAGCGTCCCTTTCTCGCTGTCCAGCTTGACCGCGACGGCCTTTCCGGGCGCTTTGGTCAGGGCCGTCTTGACTGCATCGGTCGGCGACACCTTGGCCTTTGCCGCATCTGCCGCAGTGAGGTCGGGCTCGTCCTTGCCGTTCTGGTGGTCACCGGCCTGGTCGCCGTCGCCTTCCTCGACTTGCAGGCTGTCGGTGTCATCTTCTTCGGCAAACGTCACGAGCACCTTGCCGTTGCCGGCGTCAACGAGCGTCTTGGTCTTCGTACCCGACGTGGCCAGGAAGTCGAATCCGTAGACGAGGAAGCCGTCCTCGACTTCCAGTTCGGCTTCGACGATCTGGCCGGCGTGCACCTGTGTCTTCGCAGTGGCAATGGCCTCCACGAGCGTCACGCGTGCCAGATCCAGTGTCTGCTTTGAGTGCTGGGTAACCGCGATTGAGCCTTTGAACTGAGGTGTCTCGGTCTCAGCGAGGACGGCAGTACAGAATAGCACCGTCAGCGCGAGGCAGACAACGGCGGCTCCAAATGCCTCGGAAGGTCTCTTCACTGATCAACTCCCTATTCGAGTCTCTCTACTGCTTCGGGTTCACGGTCGGCTAATGCTCGCCGCCACCTTCCTCGACTTGGAGGGTATCAGTGTCCGCTCCACCTTCACCTCACTCGTCTTCGCCGGAAAGGGCAGCCTCGAAGGCTGCGAGCAGGCTCGGATTGTGCCCGGAGTCGATGAGAATCACGCCGTTGGTCAGCTCAGCCGAACCCATATCCAGTTGTGCGAACCACTTGGCCACGTCGAACTCGACAACGAGCGCGACGGTCGTGTCGCTCGGGATCACGAAGCCACCTCCGGCAATCGGGCACTCGGTGCCGTCGTTGAACTCCGACTTCAGCACAAAGGGCACGCCCGGACCCGTCACGGGCTGGTAGGTGCCGGTGATGTAGATGGACTTACCGGTGAGTGGCGGCAGCGGGCTGACGGCGAACGCCGCGTCAACCCGGCGGAAAGTGCCGGGATAGACCGCGACGGTATTAATGAACGTCTCACCCGCGGCTATCTGGAGAACGAACGGGCCGGGCACGACGATGTCCGGGAGTTCTTGATCGCCACCCTCCGGTTGTTCCCCTTCGCCTCCGCTCTCGCCATTCCCACCACTATCAGGGCCCGAGTTCTCCTGGATTCGGAACTCGGCGATGTTGACCGCCGCCGTGTCTACAACGACCGAACCGCCGGGGACCGGGAGACTGCCCGCGCTACCGAGGCCTTGACCCAGGGCCGATGCCTTCAGCACGACGGCCGATGACTTCACTGGTGTGTTCGGGGCCTTGCAGCCCGTCAGAACCAGCGCCAGTACTACAATGGACAGGATGCCCATCGATATCAGACGTTTGGTCATATAGTACCTCCATATTGGTTGACCACGCAGTAATCTTACGTGCGCGACCTTAAGGCAGGATTAACCATAGATTACAGCCCGCTAATCTGCCACCGGCAGCGCGACTGTGAACCTGCTGCCCTTGCCCGGCTTGCTCTCCGCGGTCACCGTACCGCCGTGTGCCTCAGCCACGCGCTTCACTATCGCCAGCCCCAGCCCGGTGCCGCCGACGTCCCGAGAACGTGCCTTGTCCACGCGGTAGAACCGGTCGAACAGGTGCGGCAGCGCCTCCGCCGGTATGCCGATACCGGTGTCTTCGACCACCAGTCGGGCTTCATTGCCTTCGCTCTCCAGCCCCAGTGTCACCGACACATTTCCTCCGGGCCGGTTGTACTTGATGCCGTTGTCAATGAGGTTGACCAGCAGCCGTCTAAGCAGCAGCGCATTGCCCCTGATACCGACCTCGTCCAGTTTGTTCAGTACCAGCGATATTCCCATCCGCTCGGCCAGCTTGCGGGTTTCCTCGTGCGCCTCGAGTACCACCTCGTCGAGCGCAACGGGTTCGTTCAACAGCGTGCGGCCCGACGCGTCCGTGCGCGCCAACAGCAGGAGGTCGTCGACGATTCGCTCCAGCTTGGCCGCTTCCTCCAACCCGCTCGCCAGCACGGCGCGATACTCCGCCGGTTCCCGCTCCTTGCGCAGCGCAACCTCCATTTCGCCCCGAAGTGCGGTCAGGGGCGTCTTCAGTTCGTGTGCGGCGTCGCTTGAGAACTGCCGCACTTCGTCGAACGCCCGTTCAATCCGACCCAGCATGGCGTTGAACGTCGCCGCCAGCTCGCCGATTTCGTCGGGTGATTCCACGTCCACGACGCGGCACGACAAGTCATCGGCGCGGATACTGCGCACGGTTGCGACCATCCGCTGCACCGGTTGGAACGCGCCGCGGATGAAGAAGTAGCCGAAAATGGCCAGCACGACGAGGAGCAGCGGCACCGATACGAGCAGCGTCATGGCCAGACGCCGCAATGTCTCGGTCGCCGATTTCAGGGACATCCCGACCTGAATGACGTACTGTATGCGGGAGTCCCGCGCCGCGAACGTCAATGTCCGCCAGGCAGACCCGCGCACCGGGCCCGAGGTCTCGAGACTTGCCGAGCCCGCGAGCGCGGTCGCCCGGGCCGCTGCCGTCAGCGGCAGCGATTCTGCGGCCGGCTCCCCTGCCACCGCCGCCCGAACCTGTTCCACCGGGCCCGACCCCTGCCGCACCACCACCTGCACCTGCCCGGCACGATTCTTCTCAGTGACGTCCTCACTTACGACTTCGCCCACCGCCCCGTCGTGCTCTCCGCCCAGCCCCGCGGCGATT
>CAYOCZ010000179.1:0-4139 GCA_964402475.1 uncultured bacterium
CCACCTGGGGGTCCGTATCATCCACGACCGCAGCAACCGTCCCCTCCTGGGCCGGGGCCACTACGCCTGGGTCAGCGGGATCGGGCGGGGCCGCAGCCTCGGCCTCAGCTCGGGCTGCCTGTTCATCGCGCCGCTCGTCGTTGGGGTCGGCCAGATAGGTGCCCGTCCTTGAGCCGGCCTGGGCCTCTGCCCCGGTGCGGTTCGGGTCCGGTGTGTTGGCGTCCAGAGGAATCACCTTCACCAAATGGGGCTTCACGCCGGCGCTGAGGCAGCCCCGCAGCACGACATCGCAGCCCTCCGTCACCAGCACGCCGGCAATCTTGGCCACGTCTACGGACGAGAGCGGCTTGAACTCGTCGGGGTGACGCACAGCCAGCGCGTAGCCAGGCCAGTGCGCTCGGGCTGCAACCTGCGCCTTCTCACGCCACTCGTTGTTCGCCTTCGGTCCCCATATGGTGACGATCATGGCGTCGCTCTCCAGGATGACGCAGGAATAGAAACGGCAGAGGATACGGGCGGCGCCGTCGGCCTCTGGATCCGGTAGCTGAAGCCGTCCATTTACGAACGACCAATCACCCACCAAGCCCGTGAGGCCCGTGAGTGCGCCGGTCAGTTGAAAGGTCTTCATCGCAGGACGCTCCCTGATGTGCGCGGTGAGGGGTTACTCTTCGGTTTCAACAACGATGGTGGGCGACCCCGTTACGACGCGGGTCTTCTCGGACTCGTGCCGGAAGTTGCGGTCATGGCGGCTCTCATTGACAATGTGGCCACCTACAGCCTTCTCGACGCGGATGTTGACGGTCTCGCCGTCGGCCGGTGCCTTCACGGAGATGCTGCTGTCCGTGGGAGCGCCGGCCGGGGTGGGCTGCGTTGCTTTGCGGGGCTGTCTACTACCGGCACGCTTGTCGCGCACTCCGGTAGGCATACCGAGCTTGGCCATGTGGGGTCCCTTCTCTGCGAGGGTGGCAGCGCGGGGCAGGCTCCGGGTGGACCTTGCCCCGCGCTTCCGTTGAGTGCAGATCAGACGCGCCTGTCGCAGGCAGACGCGCGGGACCTTAGTTGGTAACGCCCGAGGCGGCCGCGAGGCCGTTCAGGTTGTAGAGCGCCAGCCCGCAGTACCACTTCACGCGGGTGATGCGCTCATCCCGCGACTGGTGGATACCCACGTCCTCGACCACGATCCCCTGCTCCTCCGAGGCCGTGAGGCCCGAGATACCCATGGACTGGGAACCGTCATCGAAGGTGCCGGCGAGGATGGTGGTGCAGTCGGTCAGCGAGCCGGCCGTCTGGGTGATGGGGATCCAGTCGTTGCGGAAGATCGGGATATCCCGATACGACATGACGCTCTGCCCGGAGGGCAGCGTGACGGTCTCCAGGATGGAGGCCCCGCCGAGCGCACGCACCAGGGTCAGGAAGGAACGCCGGGTGCGGGCGTGCATGGCGAAGTAGTCGACCTGACCGTCCTTGTCGGTCACCAGGTCGATGAGGTTGTCGAGGACGGCGAACGACAACACCGCGTTGTGGGCGATCAGCTTGGCCGCGTCCACGAGGGACAGCAGGCCGGTGAACTGGTTGGCCAGGCCCGTGCCGTTGATCAGCATGGTCTGGTACTGCCGGCCGGCTGCCTTCGCCTTGGACTCGACCTGCGTGGCCGTCTGGTCGGTGTGGCTGCTGCGGGTGGCCTGGATGAGGCCGTTGACCTCGGCGTCACCGATGATGGTCGTGAGGCCACTGGTGACGGTGGTGAAGGTGGCGGCTGCCTTGCCGGCGACGATCTCCGTGCCTACGGTGCCGAGCTGCACGGCGCCGATGGCGTTCTCGCGGGTGTACTGCAGGGAGTTGCCGTCGATGTCCTGGAACGGCAGCGCCTCGAACATCTGGTTGACGGTGATGATGTTTTCGATCACCCCGCTGACAAGCTCATTCTCCGAGAGCTTGGCCGATTCGGCGAGCGTTACACTAGCCAATGTCTGTCTCCTGTGGTTCGGCAGAACCGCGCCCGTCGCCGACTATCGGCACTCGCTCGGCCCTGTGCTGCTATGCGGCTTCACCTCGCTGCTTAGCGAGTCCGTCCCGCACCTTCTCTGACTTCGTCTTCTCGCCCGTGGTCCGCACCGGGGTCACAACGCCGGTCTGCGTCGGCCGTCCGGCGCCGGCTGCCGGCGTGCCATCGAAGGCCCGCGCATAGTCCTCCTTGGACTTCATCTCGGTAACGCGCTGGGCGATGGTCATGGTGTTGCCCTGTGCGTCCCCGATACGCGGATTCTTGGCGTCGTCCAGCACTACGGCGTAGTACTCCACGCCATCGGCGGTTTCCCTCGTCTTCAACTGACATTCAGCCATCAGGGCATTGAGCAGCAACGGCACACTACCCTTCTGCTGAGTGATGGCAGTCACCGCTTCCGACCGGATCAGAGCGTGCTGCAGGCCCCCCCGGAGCTTGTCGATCTCAGCGTCCTTGGCCACCAGGTCTTCCGAGTGCCGGGTCTTCATCTGGTTGACCGTGGACTCCACCCGCTGTGCGGCCAGCCGATCCGCTTCACTCTCCGGATCGATGGCCTCCAACTCCTTGATGCGGGCCGTAGCCGCTTCTGCGGCCGTGCTCACTTCTCGGAGCTTGGCGTCCAGCTTTTCCTTTTCGGTGCGCACGGCGCCAACGGTGCTTTTCAGACCCTTGACGTCTTCCAGTGCGTAGCCATCGACTTCGTCCACTTTGAGGAGAAAGCGTCCCTTCAGCGGGCCGTCGGCTGTGATCGCCGTTGGGTACTCGACCTGCAGTGCCTCGGGCAGTGCTGCACGCTCCTCGGCGGTAACGATTGCTCGTGCCATCTACACAACCTCCCGTTGCGGCCTGAGATCCCCCCAGGACTTGGTGAGTGAAATACCGGGGTTGGATCCCCCGCGCCCGGTCACGGACTCAGTCCCTTTTCGGAACCGGAATGTTCAGCCGGTCGAACACGTCAGCTTCCCGCCGCCGCAATTCGGACAGGTTGAACAGCCGGCCACGTCGGTCTGTGAACGACGTGACATCCAACCCACCGGCCGCGAATAGCTTGGCCCTGGTTGCTCCCAGGGCCTCGCGTACGGTGTCCATATCCCCGGCCTGCACACGGCCACGGAGCCATCCGTTGTACGTTGTGCTTGCCGGCACCTGGCCGTTCATTGAGGCCCTGGTGCCTTCCGGCAGTTCCTTCGCGTCGATGCCGAGTTCCTTCCATGACTTCAGGACTGGGGACAGGCTGGAACGGCACCCCACGTGCGCTGGGGGGCCTGGCGGCTGCCGGCCGCGATCGAAGTAGAAGACCTCGCCGTCGAGCCGCTGGCAGATAGGCGTCGTGCGGCCGTCCAGCGTGGCGACCCACTTCTCGGCCTTCACAACGTCTTGGTTCTCCCGATACGTCATCTGGCGGGCTTGCGTGCTGGCGTGGTTCGTCGCCGTGCGGGCAATGGCCTCGGCCTGGCGCGTCATGCCTCTGGCCCGCTGTCCCTTGACCAGCCCGAACACGTCCTGGCGCAGTACCCGCACGATGTCGCCCGTGGTCTGTCCCTGCACAATCCCCTGCTGCACAGCCTGGGTCACGCTCTTTCGCGTTGTGACCGCCAGGTTGTCCCACCACTGCTCCAGCGTGAGGCCGACGATAGGTTCGGTGTTCACCATCGCCCGCAGTGCCACGGGGGACGGCAGCACCATTTCGACATCCACAGGCATCGTCTGCTGCACCACGCCGGCCGCCCATTGGGCTTCCTGTGCTGCAACCGCGTCCATCTCTTTGCCGAAGGCGATGCGGGCTTCCCTCAGCGGCGGGTCGATCATGTCGACCAGGCCGGTGGCCAGTTGCTTCAGGCGCCGCGTGGTGACCGGCCCCGTATCGAAGCCCCTGGCGGTAATCATGTCCAGCCGCTCCTGGACCTTCACCAGCAGCAGGGGGATGGCGTCGTTCAGCACGGCCCGCACCTTCGCGGCCTCGAAGGACTGTAGCCGGGTCAGGTATAGCTGGTGCCGTATGGTGCGCTCCAGCAGGTCGTCGTTGACGCTCATCAGACATCAGGCTCGTCTTCACCTTCGGGGAGGGGCCGGCATTGGAGCGAACGGGGGCGGGACGTCCCTATCGGCCTCGTCCTGGGCGTTCTGCAGCAGT
>CAYOCZ010000179.1:4149-6699 GCA_964402475.1 uncultured bacterium
GTTTCGCCGTCGTAGAGGCCGCGCGCCTGGGCCTCGCGTAGGTAGTCGCTGCTGGCGATGCGGCCGGCGTCCGCGTCCTTCTGCAGCAGTTCGATTTCCTTCGTCATCTCACCCACGGAGCCGAGGTCCGTATTGACCCTCACACCCACGGCGATGTCGGGCTGACCGATCCACCGGCCGGACATCTTGTAGCTCTCTTCCAGGTGGTCCTGCAGAGCCAGGGCCATGGACTGCAGCGGGGACAGCACCTTGGCCTCGGTGATGGCGCGGCCGGTGGCAGTTTCGTTGCCGGGTTTGGGGATCAGCAGATCGCCGGCTCCGCTGGCCTGCATCTCCTCGACGAGGGCGACCAAAGAAGCGGCGCCTGCCTCGATGCCTTTCCCGCTGTGCTCCACGAACTCGACCTTGGCGTCGGTCCTGTCGTTGCGCAGGGCGATCGACGGGCCGATCTCGATGTACTTCATCTCGTCAGCAGTGAAGCCCAGCACCAGCAGGATGGCCGCCCGCACGACGTGCAGGATGTTGTCCTGGTCGCTCTGGCTGTTCCAGTGCTTCTGGTTGAGCCACGCGAGGTCTTCCAGCAGCGGGGACGACATGAGAAAGCCGGTGCGCCGCGCATAGCAGGTCAGCAGGTTGACCTCATTTAGGGAGGTCGGAAGCTCGGGGCCTGGCATCCACTCGTTGTCGATCATCGTCCATATCTGGACGCGGTCGGCATAGACGACGCGGATGGTCTCCTCCAGCCGCTGGGACCACTCGCCGAGTGGGACGTACTGCTGTTCGAAGATGCGGATGCGCTCCAGGCGCTCCCGGCCCGCTGCGGTGGCCCCCGTCCAGCCGATGAGGGACATCGGGGACACCTTCGAGAAGTAGGGCCGCACGTCCATGGAACGCTCGTCAGCCAGGTCGAGATACGGCTTTTCCAGCGCCTGCTTTAGCTGCTCGGTGTCGGGGTATTCGGGCATCGTGTGGCACTTCCCAAACACCAGCATATCGGTGAGGCAGTCGCGGGCGTAGGCGTTGAGGTCGCGCCCCTGGCGGTCTGCGTCCTGGCTCCACGTCACGATCCTCGGGTCGGTGTCCTCGGTGAGCTTGATCGGCTCCCGAAAGACACGGCCGACGAGGGTGGTGATGGTGTTGGCGAAGACGTTGAACAACGTCGTGACGTTCAAACGGGCACGGAAGGACTTGCTGGTTTCGTTGGGAAACTTCCTCAGCCACTTCTCACCGGCTGCCCTCATGGTGGGTGTGCCGCCCATGAGGTCGTTGACAAGCTCCCACCGGGACAGCATGTCTACATAGGCTTGGTTCGGAGTGGCAACCGAGTCCTTCGTGCCGCCCTGACCGCGCGAGGTGCTGACGGCCTTGGATGCCGCGCTCCGAACCGTTGATGCCATGCGGTCACTCCAACACAAAAAGCCCCGGCGCCGCCTCCTTCCTCACACCCGCCTGGGAGTGTGGTCGGAGACAACACCGGGGCGCGTCTGCGGTATCCCGGTACTGCTATTGGTACTTCAGGTCATTGCCCCGGCTCAGCGGATAGCGAGCTACCTTGAGCCGGGGGTGAGTGGCGCTCTACCTACTGAGCTACGAGCACGGCCATCCGGTTCGCACTGCACCATCTGTGGGGCAACTCGGTAGTCGGGACGCGAGGCCTCGCAGCCGTGCGCACCGCTCAATCTGGCGGTCCAGGTCCCGGCGCATACGGCGGTTGTGGGCAGTGGCCCGCTCATTGGGTCCCCTGGATCGCTGTCCGGTCATCACGCCACCCGCTTCCAGCAGTTCATCCCCCTGTCCCACTTCTGCGCGTTCCCGTCCTCGTCCTGGCCTTCCCAGCGGGTGATGTAGCCCGTCTCGAAGCCGGCGCCGCCAGGGACACGGGTCAGGAACCACACGGTATCGGCCTCCTGTCCGACTGCGATGTCGGCCAGGCGCGTGGTCCGCTGTCCTACCTGAGTCTGGGTCATCTGGGGTGTCCCCGTGTGCCGGACGCTGGCTGCAAGCTCGTTGGGGACAGTATACGCGGCGGGGAATCAGCTTGTCAAGACAAATCGGGGACAGCGTCCCCGGCTACCCCAGCAGCGAGTTCAGCAGGAAGGCCAGTGACAGGAAGAAGCCGAAGGTGAGGGCGATGCCCAAAACGGCCAGCCACCGGATCAGCAGATCGAGGCCAGCGGCGACCCACGATGGGCAGTTGAGGAGCTTCAGTAGGGTGTCACTCATTGGGTTCCTCCGGTAGATGGCCACGGGCGGCTCACAGCGAGGCCCGGGGCTTCGAGCCTTTCGATGGCGGCGCAGGCTCCGCTGGCAGCGTGTCCGGCACCACGCGGCCCACGGATGCGGAATACGGGGCATGGGGCAGGATGTGCTGCACGAACTCCATCGTCCCGTTGTCGTCGAAGCAGAGGTCCAGCACCACGCGGACGCAGCGGGTGAGGCCGTGCTCGGCCTTGAGCCGGAAGCCGAGGCTGGTGGCCGTCTCCCTGACGCAGGCGTTGGTATTCACGCCGCACAGCTCCACGACCAGGCCAGGGCGCACCAAGCCCGCAC
>CAYOCZ010000180.1:0-6663 GCA_964402475.1 uncultured bacterium
CTGATCCGCTGGGCCTGCGCCACTGCCAGGACGAGCTTTTTTACTACGCGGTAGGCCGATACCCGCACGCACGAATCAGGATGGCCGCAGCATGAGAACACTCCCCATCACCCGCAGCGCCGACATTGTGACCAGGGTCTCGGTGGCGAACGAGGAACAACTCGTCAGCGCGATCAACTTGCTGGATGGGGTAGACTCGATCGCCCAGATCAAGGCGCTGCTCAAGGACCGGTTCGGAACGCGGATCATCTACGAGACCGACAGCGACGGCAACCGGACCCCCAAGGTGGTCAAGGGCGCGACAGCCGATGGCATCGACCTCGACCGATACGAGACGATCTACACCGGCACCTTCCGCCGCCTGGTCAAGGTCAAGGCCGCGTGCTTCACGGGCAGCGACCAGACGTGGACCATTAGCCTGCCCGGCGAGGAAGAGGCACAGGCGGCAGATGAAGCGCCCGAGCTCCCCGACGCCATCGCCACCAAGGCCCCGACGCCAGCCCTGCCCGGTGCTGAGAAGCCCGAGGATGCCCCTGTTTCCGTTGCTCCGATTGCCCAGCCCGTTGCACCGGAACCGGTCAAGGACGAGAAGAGCGAGGCACTGACGCAGGCTGAGACGGTTTACGAGGACTACCGCACCGCAGGCAAGGCGCGGTTAAACCTGATCCGCTGTGACCGCCTGTCAGTGGCGTGCAAGATCTCATACATGCGCTTGTTGTGGCGCTCGGGTCGCCTGGTCTATGAGCCGGTCTACCCGAACAACCTGTTCTTCGCGTTCCCCAGGACGGTCACGGAAAGGGACGAGGACGGGAAGGAATACGAGCGGGCCAGTGTCACGACCGAGATTGAGGATGCATGTGCCGTGGTCATTCGGGCGGCCGAGTCCCGCACCTCCAACGAGGTCGATGGCGACAACAGCAACACGGGCACGTTTGTCGCCTATCTGGGGCGATCGGATGCATATCCCGAGGGTCGGCACCTCGTGTGGCAGGGTGAGAGATGGGATAACATCCCCCTGCCCGGCGACGAGTCCATAATAGAAGAGGACCCGGCGGGCAACCCCCTGACCCGCTTCGGCAACGCAAATCCCGAGTACGACGCGATCGAATACCCGATCATCCCGTTCTACGGCACCGACGCGGGCGCGGCTGATTCGCTCCTGCCCACGCAGTCGATTGACCTACCTCTAACCATGTTGGAGATCGAGACCACCGCGTGTCGCATCCTGACCGCCTTGAGTGATGCAGCCCGGGGCGCTTGGGTCTTCACCAAGGGGGCCAACACTACCGACCTGGCCGCCCCGTTCGGCAGCATGACCAGCACCATGATCATGTTGGAGACCGACCAGGATGCGCGACACGAATCGCTAGGAGCGCAAGAGGCACTCACGGCCTTGGACGGATTGGGGCAGCTACTGCGAATGGTAGCAGAAAATCACGACGTGCCCGGCTATCAGGTGACGCCGGATGACAGCGCGGCACCCGAGAGCGGGATCAAGCTGGCCATCGAGACCAAGCCGCAGACCGACGACAGGGCAGAGCGTGCCGAGCAGACGCACAGCAGCATCGAGCGACTATGGTTGGTCGAGAAGGCGTTTATCAACATGTTCGCCCCGGCCGATCGCCGTATCCCGCTTGACGCCGTCCTGTCGTGGGACCCTGGCACTGTAGAGATACCCGAATCCGAGACCGAGCGTGTGACGAATATCAAGGCATGTGAGGATGCGGGCTACATCGACCACATTGAGGCGGTTCGCAAGTTCCACCGCCTTGGCAGTCGCGCAGAGGCTGAGGATATGATCGAGAGCATGGGCAACCCCAAGGCGGCCAGCAAGAGCGCCGGTGGGTTCGGCGGGTTCGGCCTGGGCCAGGATCTGTAGATGCCCGGCCCCTTGTTGGACATAATCGCCGATGGGGCAGCCGATGCCGAGGACTCGACCGAGGCGCTGCTCGAACAGTACCGGGCCCGGTTCTACGCAGTCTTGAATGACCCTACCCAACGGGGCGACCTGTGGGAGCTCGGGTTGACAGCACAGGGGCTCGACCCTGCGCAATGGATGGGGCTGACACCGAGGGCGTACAATCAGTTGCCGATCTCGCAGCGCACGCCAATGATGGACGCGGCGCTCGCGGCAGTGGTGGGCCTGGCCTATGCGGATGCCAACTACACCGTGCTCATGCCCGTCAAGCTCAAGGGGTACGAGGCCCAGGCCAAGAAGCAGAACCAGGCGGCCCGGCGGCTGTCCCTGTCAGCCATGAAGGGCGCGGCCATGGAAGGGCCACGAGAGCGGTTCGCACAGGCGCGGGAACGGATCAAGGCGGCCAAGAATGCCGGACAAGAACCAACAGTCGGCGGGTAGTTCGTTCGGGTCCGATGACCCGCCGGTGCTCGGCAGGTTCACCGATTCGCGCGGGCGCATCATCAGCCCGAACGTGGACCGGCAGAACGAGGCGCTACCTGTGGGCCGGACCCTGCCCAGCGCGGCGCAACTGTTGGACATCCAGCGGACCCAGGGCAACGCGGCATTGAGGCGGGTTCTGAACCTGTACCGGGTCGATGCACCCTGGGGCGAATACCGGGCCATGGCCGAGGGGTACTTGCGGCGGATAACGCGCCTTCCCCCCGCATTTGACCAGGCAGGTAACGCCACGGGTGACCCGGCAGCACAAGCAGCGAATTTCGAGGCGACTCTCAAGGACATCTTGGACCCGTCCACAAAGAAGGGTCTGCGCCAGATCCTGAAACAGACTGCCCAGCGATACAGCACCGTGGAGGCGGCGGGCGGTGACGCGGAACAGTTGTTCATGCGCATCACCGACGGCGAGATCCGAAACGGGCGCTGGTCCGTCTGCTCGGGGTGTGAGGAGCGGGCTGGGGCCATTGGCACCCTGGCCCAGCACGAGGCCATCGGGGCGCCGGGCTTCGCCTCGTGCCAGGGCGGCGGTGATTGCAATTGCCAGCTTGTCCCGATCGACATGTAGCATGATACGGATTACTGCTGAAATGCGGGGCGCGGAGCAGGTCTTGGCCGCCTTGAAGATGCTTAATCAGATTGTGGGGCAGGACATCGGCCCGAGGGGCGCAACCTTTCGCGACAAGGAGCGGATGGGTCACTCTATCGAAGACTCCATTTATGCAGCCGAGTCTGGAACCAAGGATGTAAGCAACTCCGATCTGGCCTACTACCTGAAAAAGGCAGACAGGGACTTTTTCACCGCAGACGATGCCGAGGTTCAGCGTGTTGCGCAGGTCGCAGCCGATGAAATTGTAAGACGCCTGAAGGTTCATATGCCCGAGGGCGTTACCAGAAACACCAAGAACTTCGAGGGGTTATCAGTACAGCAGGCGCAAAACATTAAAGGGGCGGCATGGACCAAAGCCATGAAGCTTTATTCGGAGATCGTGTCGGGTCATATGCGGGACCAGAAGACGATAGGCGGATCGCCGCGCCGCGTGGATCCCGACTACGCTGAACGAAGACAGGAGGCCTTTGGTGTGGGAACCGGGATTGTCGGGATCGCATCCGGCGATCTGCTTGATAACTTCGCCAGCGGCGAGATCAAGCTCAAGATGGGCAAGGCTGACGCGACATTCTTGGAACGCTTGGTTAATACCAAAATCTAGATACTGAAGGCGGCGTCTCCTCCCGTTGCCTCCTTCCAGGCCCGCCGGAGCCTGCCCCGTAATCCGGCAATTCGATCACTATAGCTCAACGGTAGAGCACCCGGCGTTTAACCGGTCAAGACCCCGTTCGACTCGGGAAGTGATCACCAACATCCGCAGCACGAAGCGCACCGACTCGTCCCCGTAAGGGACTGGCGCAGAGTGACGCGAGACGGCATCGCGGGGCCTATCCGCAGGGAGTCGACATGATCAGAACATACTTGAGAGACGGAGAGCCAGGAGCAGCAGGCGGCGGAGTAGACGACCCCGGGCAGCAGGACAGCGGCGGGGACAGCACTATCAGTCGCGCAGAGTACGAAGCACTCGCCAAGCGGTTCGAGGCCACCAAGATCCAGAAGAAGAGACTGGAGGAGGCCCAGGCGTCCATTGAGCAGCGCAAGGCAGACGAGGCCAAGGCGCTCGACCAGAGGGCGCTCGAGGAGGCGAGGGAGTACGAGAAGCTGAAGACCCAGCTCCAGGCAGAGGCGGCACAGGCCATCAGGGACAGGGACTCGGTCAGGGCCGAGTACGAAGCCCGGTTTATGGTTCTCAGGGACGGCGTGGTCAATGACCGCGTGGTCAACTTGTTCATGTCCGATCTCCTGGCGTGCGAGACGAGCGAGGAAAGCGCAATCAAGTGGGCCGAGATCAAGGCGGACCCTGAGAACGCGATCTTCTTCGCACAACAGCAAGCAACACCAGAAAAAACACCACCACAGGCCCCCCCGCCCGGCACCGCTGCGGCAGGGAGGCACACCACGGGGGCGGATCTTAACGCCCGCCTGAAGAGCACGGACTTGTCAGTCCGCAGGCAGGCGCAGGACGAGGCCGAGGCCCTCTACCAGACCACCGGCAAGCTTCCCGACTAGGTTGAAAGGCTACGACGATGACCGCAGACTACAATGAATTCATTCAGCGCGTACTGAATACCAAGGTCTACGACACGGTATTCAAGGCCCGCACCGACAAGATGCGTGCACTGTTCCCGACCGAGGGGACCGTGGGCGGCGACAGGATCACCGACGAGTTCGAGGTGGCACGGACCAGCCCGGCGGCCGCTTACACCAAGAGCGACACCGATCCGACCTCGGCCAGCAACACGCTGATCAAGCCGTATTGGACCAAGGTTCAGTACCACACGGCTTGCGAGATCAGCAACATCGACATCAACAACGCGAAGAACGGCGGGACCGACCTGGCGCTGGTCTCGCGCGAGATCATGCAGGAGGCCAAGGCCCTCGATAACGTGATCTTCTCGGCCTTGTTCACGCAGTTGACCGCCGACGTGGACTCCACGACCGGCTACGGGACGGGCGGCCTGAGCCGCTCCACGTACACCACCCTGGCCTCGTACGAGGAAGTGACCAACGCGACGATCACCCTCGCCTACATGCGCGGCATGATCAGCGGCACCACGCTGCTCAAGGATTGCGGCCCGCTGTCCGGCTACGTCTGCCTCATGGAGCAGGCCGTGTACAACGTGCTGAAGCCCCTCGCGGCCGCCCTCCACTCGTGGACCGGCGTCCAGAAGGCTGGCGTTGCCGTCGATCAGGGCTACCCCGAGGTCGCCAACTTCGAGGGCCTCGACATCGTGGACCCGCGCGAGATGAACGGGATGACCACGGGTGACGTGTACATGCTCCGCAAGGAAGATGTCAAGTTCACCGAGCACCGCCCGCTGGAGATCGTACAGGTTCCGTCTGGTCGCGACACGGTCAAGTTCGTGCTGCGCAGGGGCCTCAACATTCACGTCGTCAACCCCGGTTTCCAGGGGAAGATGCTCAACAAGGATTAGGAGTTAACCATGGGAACCACCATCACAGCAACTAGGATCGCGGGCCCGAACGTAGGGCCGTGCGGAATGGAAGCCGTTTACGAACTGGTCTACGACACCACCACTTCCGGCGGTATCATGACCTGCGACCTGACGGCCGACTTCGGATACATCACCACCGCGCACATCGGCGGGTCGGATGCTGCCAATTTCTACTTCGTGGAAATCCAGCAGCCCCCCTACACCACTGCCCTTAGTGCCACCAACCTGGCGATCGGCTTCTCCGAGGCTGGGACAGACGGGGCGGAGCTCGACCTGATGGCCAGCGCCAGCATGGCAACGGCCATCACCGGACAGACCCTTCACGTGATCGGCAAGCCCGCTCTCGTGACCTCGTGGTCATAATAGATAGGAGGACGGAATGAGCGAGAAGCGCAAGGTTGGCGATACCGTCGCTACCAACATGCCCATCCAGGGCAATCTCCCCGGCACCGAGGTCAAGATCACCGAGGTCTGTAACGCGGGCAAGCCCGTTGCGGGCAAGGGCTATCTCTACCGCATCAAGCGCGAGGACACCGGCTGGGAGGGCCAGGTCTGGGAGGCCTGGATCGACTAAGTGCGAAACGGCCCCATCGCGGGGTCGTCGGTGGCACGTGGCGGTGCCGCCCTGATGAGCAGCCAATTTCACCCGAGGAAGGGGCACACAATGCAAGAGACGATTATCGACAGGACCCGCGAGGCCATGCGCCGGATCCAGGACTGCAAGACGCTGGACGAGATCGAGGACGAGAAGGACCGGTTCATAGGGCAGTGTGTGAGGAACGGTGAGGTGCCGTTCCTGTCCGACCTGATCGTCAACATCTCCAACGGGGCACAGCCGCTCATGGAGGCGTTGGGCGAGCGCGAGATCCGAGAGATGAACCTGCCCGATGACCAGCGGTTCCGGTGGAAGATCCAGGCGCTCCGCGACGAGTGGGGCAACGTGCCGCAACCCGGCGACAGCATCACCCGGACCGTGTTCAAGAATTTGACCAGGAGCGACGGCAGGCCGCGCGGATCCACGGAGTTGAGCCGGGCCAAGGTGGACGGGTCGTTCGAGCAGAAGTTCCAGGATCACTTCAGATACGAGCTGGACGAGAAGGGGTGTGCGACATGCGGCTTCACGGCGGCGGCCTACTTCCTCAACGTCTACGGGGTCCATTGTGTCACGGGGCGCGGCATGACGA
>CAYOCZ010000181.1:0-6648 GCA_964402475.1 uncultured bacterium
GTGTCTGCAAGTGTCTTCTGCATCACGAAGAAGGCCGAGTCATACCAGTCCGGGTATCTCCTGAACAAGGCAACCTCGGCTTCCTCCCGGTCAAGTACCGCGTAAGCCTGGGCATCACCCGCGTGCCTTTCGCGAAGCACCCGGATGCGTTCCTTCAGCGGGACGAAGTACTCGTCCCACCATACGTCTCCCGGTACCCGGAAATGCCCGACCAGAACGAAGCCTTGCGTCGCGACCGAGTCGATATACTCGCGTGCCGTCTTGATGTTCTGATACGCCCCCTGCCAACGCTCACGCAGCTCCTGCGGTAGCTTGCCTTGCGGCCGGGTTCCGTCGTGCACAACCACGAACCCCGCCGGCTTCACGAATCTGCGCCACTCGCGGAGTCCCTTCTCGAAGCCGACGATGTGGATGGAACCCTCGGACCAGATGATGTCGAACGTCTCGTCGGGGAAGTCCATCTCCAGCATCGAACACACCACCGCCCGGACCCGGTCGACCAGACCGGCTTCGTCGATCCTTCTCCTGAGTCGCTCCAACGACGGTTGGTGAATATCCAGACCGACGACCTCCCCGCCGCTCAGCCTCGCCAGTTCCAGCGTCGGGCCTCCCTCGCCGCAACCCACATCCAGGATACGTGGCCGGTTCAGTCTGGGGATCATACGAAACGCCCTGCGCGTGAACCCCAGCCGGACCGGACCTGCCTGGAGCAAACCCTCGTGAAGCTCGGCAACCAGGCTACCTCGGCTCAGCATCCCTACACCAACCGTTGCCCAAGGGTCATCCGCCGCGAGCCTCCCCGTCAGGAGGGCGGCAATGGCGAGAAGTGCATGTCTTTCTTGATGGTCTTGAGATGCCGGAACAGGCCGGTTTCGGTCACGATGGCGCGCGCCCGCGCTCCGTCCATGTGGCCCGGCTCCATGAGGAACAGACCGTCCGGCTTGATGAGGCGGTGGATTTCGCGCAGCAGGGCGAGGCGGTCGCCGATACCGTGGAACGCATCGAGCAGCAACACGAGGTCGGCGCACTCACCTGGAATCCCGGTGTCGTAGGCGCGGACGAGCACGGTTTCGATGTTGGCGAGTGCAGCCCGGTTCGCCCGGTCCCGCACCATGCTGAGGGCCAGCGGCTGGATGTCAACCGCGTACACCTTGCCCTCGGGTCCGACGAACCGGGCAACCAACTCGGTGTAGCGACCTGGACCACAGGCATAGTCAACGACTGTCATCCCGCGTCGCAGCGGCAGGCGGGCGAGCTTCTTTACCGGGCCTGAGAAGATGTCAACCAGCCGGAACAGCCAGGCCATGCCCCGGAATTCCCAGTCGGGCATCTTTCGTGGCCGCGAGCCGTCGTCCATCGCGGACATGGTAGCGGCCAAGCCGGTCATGTCAAGTGCACGGGCAGAATCCGGACTGCGTCCTCGAATTCCCCAATGGAAACGGGCCGGTCCGGTCCGCTACAACCTCTTCACCCACCGGTGTTGGACGTAGGTCTGCCTGAACCCCATCGACAGGTAGAACTCGAGGATGCTGCTGTAGGCGACGGTTGCCCCGAGCCGGGCGCAGCGCCCGAGGCCTTCGAGTACCGCTGCCCGACCCAGGCCCCTGCGTCTGTAGTCGGGGTCGGTGCAGACCGGCTCGACGTAGGCGAAGCGGTTGACCGGCTCGAACCACATGCCGCAGAGTGAGACGAAATCGCCCCCGGGCGCTATCACGACCACGTTCAGCTCCTTGCGGTAGTTGGGCGCGGACTGCATCTTCCGCCGGCCCGACAGGTCCGCCGGGTCGGGCTCGCCCTGGTGGTTGAAGCCACGGTGCAGGAGGCGGTGGAGCTTCGCCAGGTCGTCGTCGTGCTCGATGTCGGTGACGCGGAAACCCGCCGGCACCTCGCCGCGGGGCAGCGATGCGTCAAGCGCCAGCGCCGACGTCGCCTCGGCCCTCCTCTCGGTGCGGCTGAAGCCACGGGCGGCAGCCGCCTGCTGGAAGTCGCGGTCCCGGTCATCGAGGTAGATGGCTAGGTATGGCCCGTCGTCATCGGTGCCGGCCAATCGCCCGGTTGCGTAGTCGAGCATTTCGGGCTTGAGCGCCGCCCAGTCTCGCACGACTTCGACGTATACCTCGCCCAGCTTGTGTTCGTGGTGGACGACGGCAACCATTTCTCCGGCCGCTTCCCAGATCCCGATGCGGGGAAGACTGGCTTCGTCCAGGTATGGGTGGAAGTGCATGTACTCCCAGCGCGGCTTGGTCCAGTTCCGGTGTGGTCCCTCAGTCGAGTAGCTGCGGACCAGGAAGTCGCCGACCGCGTCGTAGTCGTGGCTGCGGTCATAGGGACGGACGGCTGCGGTCGGCATCCTAACGGGGTTCGTGGGCATAGTGCTTATCTCATTTCCGTCAAGGTCGGGCGGGGTTCGGATTTCATGGCGGACATGGTAGCGGCCGGGCCGGATGTGTCAAATGCGCAGCCGCGCGTCAGGGGTCTCTTGTGTCACCGGAACTGCGATTCTGTCACGCCGCGCCCTGACATCAGCCCCAAATATGGGAAGTGCCCCTCATCATCCGCCGCGCCACTAAGCGGCTGCATGGCCGAGAACAACCCGAGCCCGCAGGTCTTCGTCTGGACGGCAACCGTCGAGAGCATCGTGTGCAAGACAGCCCAATGTAGACAGACCTCAGCCGCGGTACACTAGTCTGGATCCCGGGGCAGGAAGTGCGCTTCGAGCGACGGGATGAGGCCCTTCGGGTCCGCGCGGGCGCGCGTTTCTCGATTGCCGACCGCCAGCCGCACCGACGCGACCTCCGCTTTCATGCTGGGCCACCACGCGGACTCGACCTTGAAGACGTAGGTCCCGGGCCGCACCGGTCTGCCATCCAGGTCCTTCAGGTCCCACGTGTAGACATGCTGGCCCAGGTCGATGCTCGCGCCGGTAACGGCATCGCAGCCGCGAAATCCCGAGCTGCGGGCCCAGAAAGGCAGATCAACCTGTGTTTCCCGTGCGTGGCCGCTGAAGCCGGAAACGTAGAGTGTCCTGACATATCCGCCCTTGTCGTCTTCGACCCAGACCGCGGTCTGGGGTGCGAGTTCGTCCTGGAAGGCGAGGACGAAGCTGACCGCCACCGCCGGTTTCTCGACATTGGCCGGGTCAAATTCAGCCAGCGGGGGCCGCATCGCATCGAGCACCTGCTTCGCCGCATCGGTCTTCGCGAACTTGGTGGCAACCTTGGTCCAGTAACTCGTGCCCTTGTGCCGGTAGGCGAGTCCCAGCAGGTACAGCGCCTCTGCCTTGGTCTCGTCGCCGGCATCCGCCGCGGCCACGGCTTCCAAGTCCTTGATTGCCTCGTCGAGCTTGCCGACGAAGAACGGGGAGTAGGCACCGGCTGCCCCACGCCAGAGCCGGAGTTCCATGTCCTCGGACGCCAGCCCGACCACCCGGTCAAGCACGCGGTAGTACTCGAACGCGAGCCGCGTACGCAGGTCGGCATTGAGGGCGATGCGCTCGTCGTAGCCGGACTGGAGCACGCGTTGGAGCGCGTGGGCAAGCAGCTTCAAGCCCTCGAGGTTCGTCGAGTCGAGTCCGGCGGCCTTGCGCAGCGGTTCAACGGCACCCGCCGAGTCACCGGAAGCGAGCCGGTGTCGGCCAAGCTCCCACAGCGCGGCCGGGTTGTCGGGCAGGTCGGTCGGTTCGGCCGGTGCCGCCCCGCTGTCCGCTGCGCCGATTGCCGCCAGCCTGGCCTTCGCCTTGGCCACGAGGGTCGTATCAGTGGCAAGCTCGGCTACCTTCCGCCATGCCTGCGCCGCCTCGCCCATCTTCTGCTGCTTCTGGTACCCGGTGCCGAGCAATGACCAGACACTGACCAGCCGTTCGTGGTCCAGCGGCTTCCGGGTCTTCTCGGGACGGGCGAGCACAAACTCGAGGTCCCGGACGCCGGGGTCCAGCCGGCCGAAGAAATCCGGCACCTGCACGCTCAACAGGCCGCGGAAGTACCGGGCATCGATGTCGAGCGAGTCGATTGCGGCGGCCTGGTCAAGCTGCGCGAACGCGGCCTGGACCAGCTTGCCCGCTTCGGAGAAATCACTGGTACGACCGGCGGACATACCGAAGTACAGGCCAAGGTAGGCGTGTGCCTTGGCGCTCCTGGGGCGTTCCTTCGCCGCTCGCTCCATGACCTCGACCGCTTTGGCCGGCTCGTTCGACTTGGCAAACCGGCCGGCTTCCTCGACATACTTGTCAACCGCGCCGCCACCCGCGCAAGCGAGCACCACGGCGATCAACAGCTTCGTTATCCGCGTCACCTGTTCCTCCTTACTTCCAACCATCCGCCGCAGCAATGTGTCCGAACACGGGCCTTGTCGGTTCGGCTGATTCGACACGCTTCCTCCCCGCCCTTCGCCCTCAGTCGTCAGCCGTTGGCTGTTAGCTCGCTATCGCCGCGCCTTGACATCGCCCCGAAACATGGGAAGTGTCCCTCACGGTTCTGAGGGTACGGATTCCATCGCGAGATTCTTGAATTCGCGGGGACGGTTGTCAAACCGGCGGCGGAGACGCGCCGATGGCCTCCCGCTCACAGCGCATGGCATCGGACAACGATCTGTCCAAAACCGGAGGTCCATCGGCATCCGCCATTCGCAGGTCGTCGCTCGTCAATCGGAAATCTGCAATCCGAAACGCCTCGACTGGTCACTGCCGCCGCAGGCGGACGGTCGGGCCAAACGGGCTACCCCGCGCCGCGCCAACCTGACCCGCGTCCCGGAATCCTCCACGCCCGCTTGACACCTCCTCCCGCCCGGCTACAATCCTGCCGATGACTGAGTCGCACGGACACAGACCGGCCTTGACGAAAGACAGAAATGAGGAGAGTGTCCCGGCTGAACCCGGGATAGAAGCTGAGCGTGGCGAATAGAAGAAGCCGGGCAGGGGAAAGATGGTTGTCCCTGGTACTCCTGGCAGCGGTCGTCCTGTCCGGGTGCCGGCCGGGCGGGGCCGTCAACACTGTCGCCAGGCTGGCCGGGGCCCTGAAGAAGGAAGGCATTGCCTGGGAGACCATTAGCCCGCTCGAGCGAGGCCGGGTCAGGGCAAAGGCAGCGGTCGTGGAGGCGTTTGAGCTGGCCGGGGATGACCTGCTGGTAGAGGTATATCGGGTCGAGAAGGAGACATACTTCAAGACCGCGGTGCTGGGCCTGGTGCTGCGGGCCGGGCTCGAACCGGAACATTCGGAGAACGCTCTCCAGGACGTCTGCGTCCATCGGCCCTTCCTGCTCGCGGTGGTCGAGGAGCCGGAGGAGCACGCGGTGCGGCGGGCCCTTGAACGGGTCTTTCCCGGACAGGACAGCGGGACAGACTAGGGACAACCACCGGTTTCCTGGCCGGAAACCGGATGGCCACCTCCACCCCGCCGCAGGCCTGGGTCGTAAGCCTGACGCTGTCGGCCAATCCAGAATCTGGAATCTGGAATCGGCTGGTTGTCAACCACAAGCTGTCGGCAGCGCCTCGAACGATGTACGTACTGCCCGACAGGGGCCGTCGAGGCCAAGTCAGAAGTCAGGCGTGGCCTTCGGCCGCGAGTGTCCAGTGACCAGATGGAGAGACCCTTCGATTCGCGTGGTTCACTCAGGGCGGCCCAGCGCCGGTTTGCAGGTAGCATGCGCGGCCCGACCGCAAGCTACTTCTTGTAGAGCTTCCCCAAAGCCTTGATTCGATCAGGTGACAGGAAGACGCAATCGAGGAGGTCCGCTCTGGAGGCCGCGACGTCCTCGGGCGGCTTCAGCATGGTCTCGGCCAGTCCGACCATCCGATCATGCCGTCGCGTGACAGCGGACGGAGATATGATATGGGAAGTGGCCCTCGCGGTCCTCCAACATCATATCCCCGGGTCTGCCTGAGTGAATAACTCGTGACGATGGGAAAACAGGCTGAAAACGCCTCCGGTGTGAATGAAAAGTGGATTCCGGCAACGGAGTTTGTTGAGTTCCGCCAGCATCCCGTGGAACGCCTTGGCCGTATAGACCGGGTCGAGGACAATCCCGAATCGCGCAACCCGTCCGATGGTCTCGACCGCCTCGGGATACAGCCGCGCGTATCCTGGCCCGATGTACTGGTCGCTGAACGCGAATTCGTCCGGGGAGACGGGAAGCTCTCGGTCGAGCACCGGTTCCATCTCAGAGATGATCCGGGAGACCTTCTGCCGGAAAAAGGGGATGTCGTCGGCAACCAGAATCCCCTGGAGCTGAGTCTCAATGCCCTGGATATGCTTCCCCACCCAGAGCCCGGCATAGGTGCCGCCTGACCCGACCGCGCAGAAGATGGCATCAATGTTGTTTGCCGCGATATAGCCGGCCATCTCGGCAACCACCTGGACGTACCCCAGAGCCCCGATGCCGTTCGACCCGCCTTCGGGAATCACGTACGGCCTGAACCCTCTCCGTTTGTACTCCTGAGCCACGTCCACCATGACGGCATCCACCCGCTTGTACTCATCCGCGGTTATGAAGCGGCAATCCGCGGCCAGCAGGGAATCGAGCAGGAAGTTCCCGTCCGGAACCGGCTCCGGCTCGCCCCGCAGGACCGCAACCGCCTTGAGCCCGAGCCTCGCACAGGCAGCCGCAGTTGCGCGGACGTGATTGGACTGAACCGGCCCGCAGGTGATGATGAGG
>CAYOCZ010000182.1:0-6632 GCA_964402475.1 uncultured bacterium
GCGCTGGTACGAATTCCAGAAGCTTGGGTGCGAGCTCATCGGCATGAGCATCGACCAAGTCTTCTCGCACATCAAGTGGGTGCAGTGGATCAAGGAGAAGCTCGGCGTCGAAATCAAGTTCCCGGTAATCGCCGACGATACCGGCAAGGTAGCAAACCGGCTGGGGCTGATTCACCCGGGCAAGGGCACCAACACGGTCCGCGCCGTGTTCATCGTTGATCCGAAGGGCACGATACGCGCAATGCTCTTCTACCCGCAGGAACTGGGGCGCAACATGGACGAAATCGTGCGGATGGTCCGGGCACTGCAGGTTGGCGAGACGAACAAGGTCGCGATGCCGGCCAACTGGCCGAACAACGAGCTAGTCAAGGACCACGGCATCATCTCACCCGCGACCGATGAGAAGACCGCAGCCGAGCGTCCCAAGCAGTACGAGTGCTTCGACTGGTGGTTCTGCCACAAGAAGCTTGGGTGAACCGCTGAAGCCTGCGAGAAGCACGACATCTACGTGCTGAGATATCGACAGCACTGCTAACTCGACGAGGGGCGGCGCGAGCCGCCTCTCGCGCATCGGTGGCGTTTTGACCGCGCAAGGAGATGTGCTATCATGAAACAGTGAGGCAGAGAACCCCATGCTGATTCGCAGTATGACAGGCGGTGAGGGCGCCGCGTGCGAGCAGATAATGAGGTTGCTGCCGAAGTGGTTCGGCATCGAGGAGGCGATTGTCGAGTACGCGAAGGCCACCGAAACGATGGAGACCTACGTTGCCGAGTCGTCGGACGCCGTGGTCGGTTTCATCACCTTGAACCGGCGGAGCCCGGTTTCTGCCGAGATTCATGTGATGGCCGTCCGCGGGGAGTTCCACGGCCGCGGAGTCGGGCGCGCGCTGGTGGAATACATCGAGGTCGCGCTTGCCTCTCGACCCGTTGAGTACCTGCAGGTCAAGACACTCGGCCCTTCGCTGCCGAACGCCGAGTATGAACACACCCGCGGATTCTACCAGCACATGGGCTTCCAGCCGCTTGAAGAGAACGAACTGTGGGGGAAGGGGATGCCCTGCCTGATCATGGTGAAACACCTCGCCTGCCGGCGCGGCTCATTCACTCGGACATGAGACTGCTGGACATTCTCCCCGACAACGTCGAGCGACTGGGGTTCTTCTGTCAGATGAGCCGGCGCAAGTACCCGGGCTGGCAGCGCAAGCTCGCCTGGGTGCGAAACAGGCTCAAGGAAGGGATGCGCATCAAGCTGCTGGGCCAGGGCGAGCGCGGCTTCATCGAGTACATCCCCGGGGAGTATGCCTGGCGACCGGTTGAAGCCAGAGGCTTCATGGTCATCCACTGTCTGTGGGTCGTCGGCAAGAGCAAGGGCAAGGGCTACGGCGACCGACTTCTCGAGGCGTGCATGGAGGACGCCCGCAGGGCCGGAATGAGCGGCGTGGCGATGGTGACGAGCGAGGGGAACTGGCTGGCCGGGAGCAGGCTCCTGTCGAAGCATGGGTTCGAGGCAGTGGACTGGGTCGAGCCTTCATTCGCTCTGATGGCCCTGAGATTCAGGGACACACGAGTGCCAAGGCTTACCGGCCAGTGGAGTGAGAAAGCACGGCGGTTCGGCAAGGGGCTGACTGTGATTCGAAGCGACCAGTGTCCCTACAACGAGGATGCGGTCGAGCATCTGCTGGCCGCAGCCGGTGAACATGGCATTCCGAGTCGAGTGGTCGAACTGAACTCCGCCAGCGATGTCCGCACGCGCAGCCCCTCGCCCTACGGTACCTTCGGAGTGGTACTGGACGGCAGGCTGGTCAGCTACCACTACCTGCTCAGGAAAGACGCCGATCGTCTGCTGAAGTCCGGGCGCTGACCGACGCAGGCGGCCGGCCTGCGGAATGGACCTCGTGGACTCCGGCCGAATCGCGTGCGGTGCGGCCTCGCCGCGGTTGACGCCAGACGCGTGAAACCGGCGAGGACAGCCACGAGCCGAAGTGGCACGAAACGGTGTGTCGCTGCGGGGGGGGGGGCTTCGGCCCCCGCGTCTTTTCAGAGGGAACGCCCGCATGCGGTGCGGGCGTTCCCGGCAATGCTGGCTACCTCGCCTTGATGACCTGCTGTCGGGTACCGTCGGCGGCCTGGATGAAGTAGACGCCGGGCGGAACGACAGCCCCCGTTTTGTCGCGGCCGTCCCAAGTGACGCTGGACGCACTACGCGATACGTCCAACGCGCGGACGCGGCGGCCGGCGGCGTCGAAGATGTGAAGAGAGAAGTGGTCCAGTGATCCAGTGGTCCCGTGGTTCAGCTTGATGAGGACGGAGCCGCGGAATGGGTTGGGGGAGACGGAAAGCCGCTGCCCGCCCGCCGGTGCCACTTCGCCCGATAGTCCCAAAGCCGGCGAAGAGTAGCGCTCGAGCGGGTAACCCGGGGTCAGGTCTTTGCCCACCAGCCCGGGGTAGTCGGGCGCATAGCGCGTCACGCGGAAGGTATTGTTCTGCTTGCCCGATACGCCGCTGGGGATCGTGTCGCCCTGGTACAGACGAATCGAGTCGGTTACCGGGTTGAGATAGCGCCAGACGACCTGCGAGTCATGCGTGACCTCAAAGAAGAATCCGCTGCTGCCTTCGCAGATGATGGTGTTGCCGTTCGGCAGCCGGTGCGCACCCGAGATAGCACGTGAAAAGAAGCTGGTCGGCGGCGTGGCCACGTATATCCAGCATTGCGCGGCCGGGCCGAACGGGGTGCCCGGCGCGGGCCTGGCATAGTTGCCGGTGCTGTCGCAGGCCGGGACGAACTCGTCGACCGTCGAGTACTTGTCGCCGGGCCGTGCGCCCCCGTTGTTGAACACCGTCATGTGTCCGGCACCCGGCAGGCCGGGTTCGACCCAGCGCGAGTCGTGCTGGCCGTAGAATTTCCGGTCCGCAGTTCCGCCGGCGCGATAGGCCTGGGGGTTGCCCCAGCGATACAGTATGTCGCCGCCCATACCCTGACGTCCGCCGGTGTGGCCTCGGGCCTGCTCGGTCGTCGTGCTGTGGTCGATGACCCAGACTTCGTTGATGTTGTGCGCGCTGATGATGATCTGTTCGAACTCCGGGTTGTAGTCAACCGCGTTGGTGTGAATCCAGTCCGCGCCGTTGCCCTGCGGCCCGGCGCGAGTGTAGTTGAGGTCGACCAGTTCCGAATGGTCGGCCACCACGCCGTAGTTAGCCTTGGTGGAGTCAAAGTCCTGGATGAGGTGGTCCCAGACGTGCCATTCCCAGACGATGCTGTCGTTGGCCGGGTTGACCTCGACCACGTGGTCGGGCCAGAGCTTGTTGTCAACGAGCTTCGCCGGATTCCGCCCGGCCGCGATCGCCTCGTCCCGGGTCTTCAGCTCCCAGGCGACCAGCAGCACGTTGCCGTTGGGCAGCGGCTCGACGTCGTGGTGCTGGCAGTGAACGGTGTTCGAGTATTCGTAGGCCCAGGTCAGGTTGCCATCCCATTTGAATCGTTCAACCCTACCTCCGTTCCCGCCGGCAGGGAAGTCCGGATTCCCGACTTTGGCTGCACGAAGCAGGCTGCCGTCCTCGAGCAGGTATACCGATTGGCCCGGCTGGTACGTGCTCCTCCACGAATGGACGAAACGGCCCTCGTTGTCGACTAGGTAGGCGAAGCGCGAGCGGAGTGAGCTGAAGAGTGTGTAGCCGGGGGATGCAGTGCTGTCCATAAGCAACAGGCCGATCGTGGTCGAGTCCGCCGAGAGTTCGACGACGAAGCCGCGGATTGCCGTGTCCGCCTCGCTCAAGTCGTTCCATGTCGAGATGCGGCCGCTCGGAGACTCGCCGAAGTTCAGCACGTTCTCGTCGCCCTGGTTGTCCGGCTCGCCCGGAGACCAGTTGGTGTAGCTGAACGGCTCACCGCCGATCCACTCCCAGCCGCTGTCCGGCTCGGGCGAGCCGAGCCGCTGCCTGCCGCCCAGCCACGGCCCGGCCCAGCTCGAATCCGGCCGCTGGTGCCAGTAGGCGTTTGAGTCAACCAGCTCGAACACGAAGTCGTTCTCGGCCTGCGACGTGAGCGTGGCCAGGTACCCGCCCGGCCGCTGCGCCGAGTCCGACGACGCGCTCCAGTTGATGCCGGCCGGCGCGGCGACCGCGTTGTAGTAGTGAATCGAGCCGTCCGGGTGGATCCACGGCTCAGGCTGAGCAACGGCGAAAGACACGATTGCAGCGAACAAAAACAGGACGATTTTCATCTTCGGCCTCCTTCTGGAACATCAGTGGTCCGGGTGAAGCGTCGGCGCGCCGCCGCGCTCGCGCCGCACTTCGAGCAGACCATCTTCACGCGCATGCGCGACTGCCGGTCACGCGCTATGGCCTATTTTACCAAATCTGGAGGCGGTGTGAAGCCCGCCGCCTGCGAGAAGCACAACATCCTCGTGCTGAAATAGCCACCGAACTTCCGACACAACAACGGGCGGCTTCTGCCGCCCCGGTGCGTCTGCGGCGCGGAGTCGCCTCCGCAGAACTTGACAGCGACCGCCAGCTTGGTGAACATTACGCACAACGGGGGACTAGAGGGAAGGAAGTTCTTTCGTCGTTCCGTTTGTCCGGTCCGCCCGAGGGGAGGGCCGGACGCAGCTCGCGAAGGGAGGCGCTGTGAATTCCCGGATGCCCGCAACGGGCATCTTGACCAAGCTACTGGCGCGCCTGAAACCCGCGGTCGGAGTAGTGTTCCGTCAGGCGCCGCCGTGTGAACCGTGGGGGCTAGACGAGCGCCCGAGTTGTCTCGAATACCAGACCCACAGTACAAGTAGGGTTCGCGACCGGCAGCAGGTGATGGACCTGCGGCCGGGTGCGAATGGTATGCGGCACATCGCGCGCCGGGCGTGTACTTCGTCAGGGAGGCTCAAGCGCAAGCCTGGGCCGTCCGCAAGGTCATCATACAGGATTGAGGAGGAGTTGTGAACAAACCTGTCATTCTGCTGAGCGTTCTGTTGTGCGCATCGATCGCGGTGGCCCAGTGGGAGCCGGACTACCGGATTACGGACAACGACAGCGCGTCCGAGGTGCCCGCATATGTCGACCGCTGCCTGGCCGCCGACGGTGAATGCGTACACGTCGTCTGGCTGGACGACGAGAGCGCCGGGTACAATCCGCAGGTCTGGCACACACGCTCCACGGACCGAGGTGAATCCTGGGGCCAGCCGGCGCCGATTTGCACCGATACGTTCGGCAACTACAGCGCGTCGGTCGCGGCCTTGGACGGGTACGTACACGTGTTCTGGTCCGACACGCGGGACGGCGACGGGTCCGAGGTCTACTACAGCCGGTCGACCGACAACGGGGAGACGTGGTCCGCGAACCGGCGGATGACTACCGCGACAGGCGCTGCCAACGAGCCGAACGCGGCGCTCGAGGGTGACTGTGTCCATTTGGTGTGGACAGACCGGCGGGGCCCGCAGAACCAGGTCTACTACAAGCATTCGCCCGACCGCGGGTTCAGTTGGACCCAGGACCTCGCCATCAGCGCACTCGACAGCGGCACGAACCACGCGACCGTGGCGGTCACGGACTCGGTTGTCCAGGTCGTCTATGCCGCGGTGCATGGCGACGGACCCGAAGTGCACTACGTCCGGTCTCTGGACAACGGTCAGAGTTGGGAACCGGATATCGTCCTCACCAGCAGCACGGCTCCGAACGGGCACATGAACCCGCACATCGCGACCGCCGGTCCGGTTGTCCATATCGTCTACCAGGACCGGCGCAGCGGGAATGACGAGGCTTTCTACATCCGTTCGCCGGACTACGGGCTGAGTTGGGGACCGGAAGTGTCCATGTTCAGTACGCCGGGCGACGACGTCGGGCGCACTGTCGTGGCCGGGTCCGGGCTCAACGCGCACGCGGCCGCGCACCTGCGCATCAACAGCCGGAACTGGATTCACTACCGGCACTCGACCGACGGCGGGCTGACATGGGTCCCAATGGAACTGCTGAGCGATTCGGGATGGGCCTACCACACATGCATCGCCATCGGCGGCACCGCAGTCCACCTTGCCTGGCAGGACGGCCGGGACGCGAACAAGGAGGTCTACTACAAGCGCAACCCGACAGCCAACTCCGGAGTCACGGAGGAAGATGAGGGCGGAGGACTGAAGGTCGAACGCCGGATGACGAGCGTGGCACGTGGAGTCCTGTACGTCCAGCCGAAAAACTACGGCTTGCACATGACAGCCTGCCTGCTGGACGTCTCGGGACGGAAGGTGATGGAGCTGCGGCCGGGCGAGAATGACGTCCGGGCGCTGTCCCCGGGAGTCTACTTCCTGCGGGAAGTCGACGCCCAAGCCCAAGCTCAAGCGCAAGCGTTCCAGAAGGTCGTGGTGGCGAGGTAGCCGGAGAAGAGAGTGGGGAATCGAGAGTAGGGAGTAGCCAAGAGCGGTGCAGGGGGCGGGAGGAACCGGCCCCGTTCATCTTGCGGTTCATGGGGGGGGCAGTGCTCAGTGATTCTGTAGGCGTAGAAGTATACAGGCACTCCGGGTGGTCTTAGGTTCTATCCGACGGCAAGTCAAGGAGTTAGGCATAGGAGGCTCAACTCAACACCTCACCGAGGGCAGGGCGCGAACGGGACATGGGTTACACTTTATTATCAGGACATGGGTTACAGTTCC
>CAYOCZ010000183.1:0-6627 GCA_964402475.1 uncultured bacterium
GTACGAAGTGGATGTCGTGAACATGCTCCGGGTCCAGCAGGAGCGGATTACCTCGTCGAGCTTCCCGACCGTGCGCGAGTATCGCGCCCTCTACGGCCTCACCGCGGAACGGCTGGGAAAGCTCGCACCCGAGGTCGTGGTTACGCACCCGGGGCCGGTGAACTGGGGCGTGGAGATGGACTTCGACGTGGCCGACTTCAGCCGGACGTTGGTGCTGTCGCAGGTCACGAACGGCGTGGCGGTGCGGATGGCGGTGTTGTTCCTCTTGGCCGGCGGCGAGGCGCAGGGAGAACAGGGATGAAGGACGAAGGCGAAGGGATGAAGGCGGAAACCAGGGAAAGAGTGCTGCTGCAGGGCGGCATCGTCATCGACCCGCAGAAGGGGAGTACGCGCCGGGCCGACGTGCTCGTGGTCGCCGGACGTATCGAGAAGGTCGAGACCGGCATCGCGGCGGCAGAGCGTACCGAGGTGCTGGACTGCCGCGGCAAGCACATCGCACCCGGGTTTGCCGACATCCACTGCCACCTGCGCGAGCCCGGGCGTGAGGACGAAGAGACAATCGCCAGCGGCACCGCGGCCGCGCTGGCCGGCGGGTTCACGCGCGTCTGCCCGATGCCGAACACCGAACCGGCAATCGACACCGAGGCGCAAGTCCGGTTCGAGATCCGTCGGGCAGCGGAAGCGGGATTTGCCCGGGTTCACCCGGTCGGCTGCTGCACCAAAGGCAGGCAAGGGAAGGAACTGGCGGAAATCGGCTCGATGGTAGAGGCCGGTGCGGTGGCCTTCTCGGACGACGGCTCCCCGGTTTCGAACCCGCAGGTGATGCGCCGGGTCCTGGAGTACTGCAAGGCATTCGACGTGCCGGTCATCTCTCACTGTGAGGTGAAGGAACTGGTCGACGGCATCGCCAACGAGGGGTGGGTTTCAACGAAGCTCGGGCTGAAGTCGGGGCCCGACGTGGCCGAGTCGGCGCAGGCCGCGCGCGACGTCCTGCTCGCCGAGTTCACGCGAGCGCGGCTTCACATCGCCCACGTCTCGGCGCGGGCCACGGTCGACGTCATCCGCTGGGCCAAAGAACGTGGTGTGCAGGTCACGGCCGAAACCTGCCCGCACTACTTCACGCTGACCGAGGAAGCGCTCGCCGGCTTCGATGCCAACTACAAGGTCAACCCGCCGCTTCGGGCCGAGGCCGACCGACGGGCGGTCATTGCCGGGCTGGCTGACGGTACGATTGACGCCATTGCCACCGACCATGCGCCGCATCTGAAGGGCGAGAAGGATGCGGAGTTCGACGCCGCGCCACCCGGCATCATCGGATTCGAGACCGCGTTCAGTGTCGGCTACGAGCAGTTCGTGCTTGGCAAGGTTCTGTCCCTGGCCGACTACATCGCCCGGCTGACAGTCGCGCCGCGCCGGATTCTGAACCTGCCGCCCGCCGCAGTCGCTGCGAACTCCGAAGCCGAGTTGGTCGTGCTGGACCTTAAGGCGGAGTGGACGTATGCGCCGGACCGGGTGCTATCGCTCTCCCGCAACTCGCCTTTCCTCGGCCGGACGATGCGCGGCCGGGTCTCGGCGGCCCTGCTCGGCGACAAGCTCTTCCGGTTCTAGCCGGAACCGAAGTCCGGATTCCACCACCAAGACACCAAGGCACCAAGCAGAGAAGAAAAGCGCGCAAGAACTGAGCGCCACCGGCGGTGCCGCTACTGTGGGATTGGTGCAACGGAACGTCTCGTTCCGTCACGACTGGAGTCGCTACCTCGCCCCAAAACGGCCGCTGTGCTTCGCATCGTGGTGGAACATCGGCCAGTCGGTCGCGGCCAGGGTCCCGTTCGGTCTTCCCGCAATGGCGAAGATGCCGGCGCCGGCCGAGATGTAGATGATGCCGTACTGGTCAACCGCCGGCGACGGCTGGTTGTCGAGTGAAAGCCGCCGCGGCCGGTGCCCCGAGCCCGCCATAGCCGTGACCGAAAGCGCCACCTGCCACCGCGGACCGCCGCTCGGGTTGTCTACCTCGTAGGCGTACAGCGAGCGTTCGTCAGCGATGTAGATGATGCCGTCAGCGCAGAGCAGGGGAGTGTTGTTGACAACGTCCGTCGCCGAGACCGTGATCGGCCAGTTCGCCGGCGGCTGGTGGGTGTTCTGATCGATGCGGTAGAGCTTGCCATCGTCGCAGCCGAAGTAGATGTTGCCATCGGGGCCGATTATCGGCGACGACGAGATCGGGCGCCAAGGGGTGGTTTGATAGAACCAGGCAATACTGCCGTCTTTGATTGCCAGCAGTCTTCCGTCCTCGGTGCAGACGTAGATCGTACCGTCCGAGGCGATGGCCGGTGAGGAAGTGATGCCGAGCGTATCGGAAGCGCGGATTTCCCAGCGTAGCGTGCCGTTGTCGTTCAGAGCGTACGCGTAGCCGTCGTAGTCGCAGCAGTAGATTGTACCATCCGGCCCGACGGCGGGCGAGCTCGTCATCTCCTGGCGCAGGAGGTAGCTCCAGGCCTCGCTTCGGTTCGAGCCGTTGTCAATCAGTTTGTGGATGCGCTGGTCCTCGCCGCCGCAGTAAATGCTGCCGTCGCCGCCAAGCGCCGCGGTCGCAGTCATACCACTGAAGCCGTCACCAAACTGCCAATTGACGCTGTCGTCAGGACCGATGGCGTAGAACCAGCCGTTCTCGTTGCCCACATACCTTGTACCATCGGTACCGATGGTCACCGACGAGTTATAGTCGTCGGGATCGACGACTGAGATCTGGCCGATGATGGACGACTGGTAGGCGTCCACCACGTACAGGTACCCTTCGGTGCCGCCGCAGATGATTCCGGTCCGGGTGTCGCCTCGCCAGAGCGCGGTGCCGATGGCCGCCGAGGCGATGAACTCCCCCGGTCTGCCCCAGATCATCTCTCCCTCGGCGACCGTCTTGAAGATCATCGTGGCCAGGGTGTCGTTGGTCTTGCCGGTCTGGTCGAACACTCGTACCGCCACAGTATAGGTGTGGGTATCGCCGGTCGGGGTCCACTCCACGAAGTTGCCGATGCTGCTCGGGGACATTCCGGAAGTAGCCGAATCGGTGCCGTCGAAGTACCACCGATAGTAGAGGCTGTCGCCGTACTGGTCCCGGGCGGTAGCGTAGAACCGGTAGGCCGGGCCGTTGGCAATGCCGCGGGTCGGCGTGTAGTCCATGACGATGACCGGCGCGTACGGAGCCACGTTCGGTGAGTTGATGAAGATGCTGTCCGGCGCGGACCACGCCGAAGTATCGGTCCCATCCGTTGCCACGGCGTAGACGGCCTTCCACCCGTTCTGTGAATAGATGACCGTGTCGGCATAGGCCGCGCCGCCGGCTACCTTGGGGCCGTAGACGCCGACCTGACCTTCGGCAAAGAAGTATCTAATCCGGACCGAATCCCCGTCCGGGTCGGTGGCCGAGGTCGTGAAAGCGACGGGTTTCCCGACCGAGTCGACGCCGGCGTGGGTCGGCCGGAGAGGCGCATCCGGGGGATGGTTGACGGTGACCGTGACGCTCAGCGCGTCGGACCAGCCGCTCCAGTAACCCTTCGAGTCCTGCGCCCTCACCCTGACCGCGAACACGTCGATGCTCGCCCAGGCGTGAGATGCGAAGGCCGTGTCGCCCGACTGCAGGAGCTCGGTGGTGTCAGCCAGCCCGTCGCCCCAGTCAAACGCGTAGAGTACCGAATCCTGGTTCGGGTCGGTTGTCACTGAGGAATAGGTCGCCGGGCTACTGATTGCCACGTGGGCCCGACCGCCGGGCTTCTCCGGCCTTGCCGGCGCCTTCTTCGTGCAGCCTGCGACGACCGCGAGGAGTGCAAGCAGAGATACCGGCAGGAGCAGGCGTCTGCACTCCGTCACTGGGCCGACAGTGCGGTCCCCTTTGAGGCTTGTGAGCATAAGTCCAACAAAAGATACATCCACTCCGGCAGGTGTCAACGGCCGAAGGAACCGGCAGCCGGGCGTTTGCGAGACGCCCGGGCTCAGCGCGCTCGTGCAGCCTTCTTGACTTTGTTTGACCTGAACCTAAGATTCCGGACTCTCCAATGAGGCCAGAAGACAGGGCACGCGAGCACATCGACGAGCAGCTTGAGGCCGCCGGCTGGAAGGTGCAGGACCGACTGGCCGTTGACCTCGGCGCCGGCACGGGCGTAGCAGTGCGGGAGTTCGCCCTCGACACGGGCGTTGCCGATTACCTTCTGTTCGTCAATCGAGAAGCCTGCGGCGTCATCGAAGCAAAGTCGGAAGGGACAACACTCAGCGGCGTATCGGACCAGACCAGCCTGTATCAAGCTGGCGTTCCGGAGACCCTGAAGATCCACGCCCACGGCCTGCGCTTCGCTTACGAAAGCACCGGCGTCGAGACGTTCTTCCGCGACCAACTAGACAAGGACACGCGCTCGCGCCGCGTCTTCTCGTTCCACACACCCGAGACCCTGCGCGGGTGGCTGGCCGAATCCGACACTCTGCGCACCCGGCTCAAGGCCATGCCCCCGCTCGTGAAGCCCGGCCTTCGGGGCTGCCAGGTCGAGGCAATCATCAACCTTGAGAAGTCCTTCGCCGACACGCGGCCGCGCGCGCTCATCCAGATGGCCTCGGGCGGCGGCAAGACATTCACCGCAGTCACGTTCACCTACCGGCTCATCAAGCACGCCGGTGCCCGGCGCATCCTCTTCCTGGTCGACCGCAACAACCTCGGCCGCCAGACGCGGCGCGAGTTCCAGCAGTACGCCACGCCGGACGACGGCCGCAAGTTCACCGAGCTCTACAACGTCCAGCACCTGACCTCGAACACCTTCGACCCCGTCAGCCGCGTCTGCATCACGACCATCCAGCGGCTCTACTCGATGCTGCGCGGCGAGCCGGACCTCGACTCGGAGCTCGAAGAGAAGTCGATGTTCGACACCGCCGCGTATGACGAGCGGCCCAAGGACGTCGCCTACAACCCGCGCCTGCCCATCGAAACCTTCGACTTCGTCATTACCGACGAGTGCCACCGTTCCATCTACCATCTCTGGCGTCAGGTGCTCGAGTACTTCGACGCCTTCATCATCGGCCTGACCGCCACGCCCTCGAAGCAGACCTTCGGCTTCTTCAACCAGAACCTGGTGATGGAGTACAATCACGAGCGGGCGGTGGCCGACGGCGTCAACGTCGGGTACGACCCTTACCGCATCAAGACCGAAATCAGCGACAAGGGCGGCAAGGTCGAAGCCGGGTACTACGTTGACCGCCGCGACAAGCTCACCCGCAAGACCCGCTGGGAACAGCTCGACGACGACTTCGTCTATGACAACAAGCAGCTCGACCGCTCGGTGGTCGCGCCGGACCAGATCCGCACCATCGTCCGCACCTTCAAAGAGAAGCTGCCGACCGAGCTCTTCCCGGGCCGCACCGAGGTTCCCAAGACCCTCATCTTCGCCAAAGACGACTCCCACGCCGAAGACATCGTGCGCATCGTGCGCGAGGAGTTCGGCCAGGGCAACGACTTCTGCAAGAAGATTACCTACCGCACGACCGGCGAGAAGCCGGAAGACCTGATAGCGAGCTTCCGCAACTCCTTCAACCCGCGCATCGCGGTCACGGTGGACATGATTTCCACCGGCACCGACATCCGTCCGCTCGAATGCCTCATCTTCATGCGCGACACCAAGTCGAGCCTCTACTTCGACCAGATGAAAGGCCGGGGCATGCGCGTGATTGACCCGAACGAACTGCAGGCGGTGACGCCCGACGCGACGAGCAAGACCAGGTTCGTCATCGTGGACGCGGTCGGCGTGTTCGAGTCAGACAAGACCCAGACCAGGTCGCTTGAACGGAAGCGCACTGTACCGTTCGACAAGCTGCTCGACGAGGTCGCGCTCGGCAACCGCGACGAAGACCGGCTGCTCTCGCTCGCCGGCAGATTGGCCCAACTCGACCGCCAGCTCCTGCCGAAGGACCGCGAAGAACTGGCCGGGCTCGCCAAAGGCAAGCCGCTGTCGGCGATAGTCAACGGCCTGCTCGATGCGACTGACCCGGACGCGCAGACGGCCAAGGCGAAAGAGCTATTCAAGACCGACAAACCCACCGATGCACAGAAGGCAACAGCCACTGAGGCAATAGCCAGAGAGGCGTGCCTCGTGTTCGACAACGCCAGACTGCGGAACGCTCTGGTCGAGACAAAGCGCCGCAACGAGCAGACGATTGATACCACCAGCAAGGACAAGGTGCTCTTCGCCGGTCCGGCCAAGGAAGTCGAAGACCGGGCGCGCAAGGCGGTCGAGTCGTTCAAGCAGTTCATCAGGGACAACAAGGATGAACTCACCGCGCTGCAGGTCATCTACAGCAAGCCATACGGCAAGCGCCACCTGACCTATGAGGCAATCAAGGAACTGGCCGAGGCAATCCAGAAGCCACCGGTCAACCTCACGCCCGACATGGTCTGGCAGGCGTACGAGCGGCTGGACAGGGCGCGGGTACATCGGGCAGGACCGCAGAAGCTGCTAACCAACGTCATCTCGCTGGTCCGGTTCGCCATCGGCGAAGTGGACGCGCTGGAGCCGTTCGACGAGGTGGTGAACCGCAGGTTCACGGAATGGCTGGCCAAGCAACAGAAAGCGGGCCGCCGCTTCACACCGGAGC
>CAYOCZ010000184.1:0-6625 GCA_964402475.1 uncultured bacterium
CACAACGCGCGTCGGGGGGGAACAGCGCGCACACCATCTCGAGGAGCACGCTCTTGCCGTTCGCGCCGCTGCCGTCTAGCACCATGGCGCGCTCGAATCGAGGCGCCAGCCCGAACAAGCAGGCGCCGGCGAATTGCTGCAGCAGTCGCGCAGTCTGCTCCGCCGCCGGGTCCACAGCCAGGACCTCGATGATGAACCTGGCGAATCGCGGCGCCAGATCCGTCCAATGCCCCTCGTGCTGCGCGGGTACTCGCAGCCTGGATCGTGCCCGGTGCTGCGGCCCGAGCGGCTCCACGTGGACTCCGTCAGCGGAGACAGTGGCCCATCCATCCGCGAACGCGGCGCCGGTTGGGGCTGCGGCGAAGTGCCCAGACGTCTTGGACAAGGCGCGCACCAGCTGGCCCAGCCCCGCGATGCGCGACGATCGGAGGGACAGGATCCCGAACTTCGGGCCCCCGTTCGGGCCGTAGCCGCGGATGTAGGGGCGGCCGTCGTGTGCCGCGATAGTCTTGGTGAGCTCGCCACGTCCCACCTGTGTCCAGAGCCCGTCGCCGTATCGATACAGCGCGCCCTCGTCCTCGACAGGCTGCGTGTCGTCCCCTGATAGATCGGAGATCAGATCCTTGGCGAGCATGACGTCCGAGTCTCGAGTGAGCGCTGGTTTGGCGATCGGCTCTGGCGGTCCTGGCGGCCCTGGCACAGTTCGATCCTGTGGCCCCTTGGGTGGCCCATCGCGCGGCTCGTGATACCGCGGCTGCGCGCAGCCGGCGCTCATGCCGCTTGCGATCGTAGATCGCGCCTCGCGCTCGCCGAGCCCTGCACTTGCCGCCGCCGTCTCCAACTCGCGCCGCACGTCCGCGTCCTCGAGCGAGCCGCCGGCCACGATTTGCCCGAGGGCGAACGCGGCGCTGTTGAGCATCCCGTTCCGCGTCCCCTCCCCAGCCGTGGTCACGGCGGCGATTTCAGCGTCCAGTGCAGCGCGAGCCCATCGCTCCTGCGCGGACGTCGCCGGCGATCGTTGTTGTATCGGTGCAGATGGCTGTCTCTTCGTCGACACCACGATATCCACCACCCACTTTGGGGCGTCCGCAAGTTGCAGCGAGTCAGGCCTTGCCCCTTCCTCCCATTCGTACTGCGTTTTTGTGTCCGGGTGGATGCTCGGCCACACGACAACCTGACCTCGTCCGCATCCGCGGACGTCGATCCCAAGGGGCAGATTGCCCCGTTTGTTGCCAGGTCGAACGCCGTCCGGCAGTCGTAGCCAGATATGCCGACCTCCGCCGCCGGTGTGAGCTATCCACGTGTTGGGCAACGCGCCGTGTTTTGTCTCGAGTGCGGCAATCGCCGCCTCCCCGTCTTCGTGGTGTCTATCGACGTCCAGGATCATCACATCGAGCGGCGCGACGAGCCCAACGTTGGCGTCGGGCCAGCGGGCCCACCAGTCGCGCAGCTGTGCGGGTGAGAAGTCCGTGTGTCGCTGCCAACCGGTCGCCAGCGGTCGCTTGCCCGTCAGCGGGATAGGCGATAGCCCGAGCCCTGCGTACCACAGGGCGGCCTCGAGGCATTGCGGCATCACCGGCGTTCTGCGTCCAGCTTGGCGCGTTCTCTCTCCCACGATCCGCGCGACTTGGTCGGCACGTCGAACAGCGTCAGCTGCTGCCTGTCCTGACCCGTCCGCGGCTGGTCGACACCACGCGGTGGCGCGATGGCCACGTTTTCCGGACTTTGGCGCAGGTACGAGATGTACGTGCCGCAGTGCGCGCAATCGGCGCGCAGGTGCATTGCTTGCCACGACAGCAGTGCTGTGCGGTCCTTCCTACATTGTGGGCAATAGAGGGTCATCCCTGGTCCTCTACATGCCACTGGATGGCGGTCGCGTCTACTCCATACAGGGCTGCCAGCGCTACCCTGGTGCGTGACCTCGGGATCTGCCCGGCCTCCCAGGAGTAGACCTGGCTCTCAGTGGTGCCAATCCTGGAGGCGACGTCCGCCGGCCTCCAATCCTTTGCTTCTCTGAGTTCTCGTAGCGTCATAGGGGGAGGCTAAACCAGTAGCGAAAAAGTCGCAACAAAATACTTGCATTCCGCGCCAGCATCGATCACGATACGAGCCAGACACGAACAGGGCCTACGGGCAGCTGGAGGGGACGATGCGGGCAGACGTGCAGGGGCTTTTGCGATTGGCAGACGCGCAGCGGGATACGTTGCTGCGCGACGCAGAGTTGCCGGAGGTGACGGTCGCACTGGTGCTGTTGGCGGACGCGTACCGACGCGACGTCAACGGCGCGCATGGGGTAGGCGAGACGGACATCGAAAGGGCGAGGAGACTGGCAGGATGAGACTCACAGCACTGCAGGTAACGGATTTCAAGGGCCTCCACGAGGTGACCATCGAGCCCGACGACCATGGTCTGATCGTGATCGGGGGCCAGAACGGGGCGGGGAAATCCAGCGTCCTGGACAGCCTGACCTACGCGTTCGCGGGCAGACGCGCCCTCGGCGCGGCTGGGAAAGAGCCCGTGCGACGCGGCGCGGACGCCGCCGAGGTCCGCGTCGAGCTCGACGGTGGCGAGTTGGTCATCCGTCGCCGCACTACGGCGGCGGGAACGGAGCGACTCGAGGTCACGCAGGGGGACGGGTTCCGCGTCCATTCCCCCCAGACGATGCTGACTGAACTCATCGGGGCCAGGTTCCTCGATCCCCTGGATTTCCTGTCCGCCAAGCCGGCGGAGCAGCGGGAGAAGCTCCTTCGGTGTCTCGGTATCGGGGACGATCTGGATCGGCTCGACGAGGAGCGCGAGTCGGCATACGACCTTCGCCGGCTCGTCGGCCGGCACTTGAAGGCGGCGAAAGCGCAACTCGATGGCTGTGCGGATCCAGGCCCAGAGCCGCCTCCGGGGCCGGGGCCGGTCGACGTCTCCGCGTTGCGCGCGGAACTGGACGCGGCGCGGAGCGCGGAGGCAGAGAGGTCACGAGCGGAAGAGCAGGTACAGTGGCGGAGGGGGCAAGTCCGCAGCGCATCCCACGCAGTCGAGGAGGCCAAGCAGCGGCTGGCGGCCGCTGAGCATGTGCTCAAGGAGCAGTACGCCGGACTGTCCGACGCTAGTACGTTGCTGGCGGCCGTAGTGGTGCCCGACACCTGGGCTGTGGAGTTGGCGATCGGGGAGGCCGACGCGACCAACTTGGGCCACAACGCCGCCGTGGAGGCGCGCCGCCGTTGGTCGGAGGCATCCGCCGTTCGGGGCCGGTACGCCGACGCGGTGGAAGCGTTTGCAGCGGATCACGCGAAATACGCCGCGACGGTCACGGCGTGCGACGACGCGAAAACCGCTGCCGTCGCCGCCGCGCCGCTGCCGGTACCAGGCATCGGCATCGAGGATGGCGGCGTTACGATGGACGGTCTGCCGCTGGGGCAGGTTGCCAGCTCGCGACAGTGGCTGGTGAGCCTCGCCATCGCGGCGGCGCTCAATCCCACGCTGCAGGCGATCTGGTGCCAGGGCGGGGAGCGGCTCGACGCTGCCGGGATGGATGCGGTGGAGGCGTTCGCGCTGGAGCACGACATGGTCATCGCCATCGAACGGGTTGGCACGGCGGACGACGGGGCGATCATCATCGAGGACGGAAGGAGGGTGCGATGACCATGATGACTAACTGCGAGGTCCACGGGCTACCGTTCGTGGCCACGGCCTCCCAGGTGAGTATCCTGGAGATGGCCCCGACGCGCGAGATGTTGTTCGACGTCGTCAACTGGGCCAAGACGCTGGATCCGCCGTTGTCGTGGCCTCTGACCGTCGAACTCGTGCGACGGTGCGCCGTCGCTAAACTCAATCCGCGGGTGGACGAAGTGTCAGTCTACGTGGCGAAAGGGAAACTCGTCTTCGTGCCGGGTCTCTCGGTTTACCGCCAGCGCAGTTCGCATTCCGGCCAACTTGCCGGTGTGCGGAAGTGGACGCGGATCCGCGAGGGCGACCGCGCAGTGATCGCCTGCTGCGAGGTGACCCGAAAAGGAGGTGGTACGTACAGCTC
This sequence comes from uncultured bacterium, assembly GCA_964402475.1. Lineage (GTDB taxonomy): Bacteria > Hydrothermota > Tepidihabitantia > Tepidihabitantales > Tepidihabitantaceae > UBA2258. Next base: position 4,025 of record CAYOCZ010000184.1, read on the forward strand.
CGAGGTGCACGTCGCGCAGTGGTTCGCGATGCAGGCGCGTGGGGCCCCGGATTCGAAGAGCGCGTGGCGGACGACGCCGGAGACCATGGCGATGCATGGCGCGTACCGCGATGCGACACGCCTTGCGTTTGGCGAGGAGCTCGCGGGCGTGGAAGATGGCTTCGAGCCGGACGACGCCGGCGTTCCGCCGGAACAGGCGGCGCAGGAACAGACAGCTGCCAACGAGGCGGCGGCAGCGGCCCGCAGCGGGTCGGTCACCGCATCACAGGCGGCAGACGTTGCCCGGTCGGCACTCCGGGCGGCGAGGTCCAATCCCACCACCAGTGTCCCCTGCGCACCGGCGGCACAGGCCGCTATCCTGGCAGCCTCGCCGCCGGTGCACCCTCCTTCCCCGCCGGCGCCAACCTACGCCGACGAATCGCAGGTCGTACCTGGGCACGGGCACATCTACGCGCTCGGGAGGGAACAGGGGTACTCCGACGCAGACGTGAGCGACATCGCGTCGCGGCTCGGCGGGGGGTCTCCGCTGTCGGAGTTGAGTGACACGGTCTGGGGCTACGTGGAGCGAGGGATCCGCGGAGGCGCGGCCACCCTGGCGCAGCGCCAGGAGTGCGAGCTGCTCCACGATGCCTATCTCGCGATGCCCGGACACGGAATCGACGGGTGGGACGAGATGTGTGTCCAGGCCGGTCTCCGGTCCTGGGTGCCGAAGTACCTGACGCAGGGGCCCGCGAACGCGCTCATTGAACTGGCTGAAGCCGCTGTGCGGCATGGGGTGGACGGATGAACAACGCAGACGTAGACACGTGGTGGGAAGACTCGACGGGAGCACACCACCAAACGCTTGATGATGCCGTGGAGTACGGCGTCCATGGTAAGTTGACGCGGTACCGGCAGCCGCAAGTCCCGGCGCCGGTTGAGATCGGGTCTATCACGATCCTGGCTGAGGCGCCGAAAGTGCGAGCGCCTGTGCGTCAGACGCTGCTCGATGAGTGTCCGCTTCCGCGGAAAGGCATGGCGAAAATCTGGTGTGCACTCAGTGATGGCAGGAGCCGGACGGCTCGCCAGGTGGCAGCGCTGATGGGGGTGGGCACGAGCAACGTATCGGCCACGATTTCTCTGATGGCGGCGTCAGGATACGTCAACGAGTCGAGAACGAAGGGCGGTCGGATCAAGTTCCGGCGCACGGGAACGCGAGGGCCGAGCCTCATTCCATCGAGGGGGTTCGCGCGAAAGGTCTACTTCGCTATGGAAGACGCAGTCGAGATGACGGATATTCAGGTCCAGGCAAGGATCGGTGACGTCAAAATAAAAGCTGTGCGTGGAGTCCTGTACGAACTGGTGATCGCCGGCATCCTGACCAGGGATAGCGTCACAGGCCCATACACACGTGATCCGACGCGCCCGGTGGTGGAGCGGCATGAGGTGGACGGATGAGAACTTACAACATGGTACCGAATCTCTACCTGATCACAGGACCAAACACCAGCATGCCAGCCCGGATGGGTCCGCTGCCAATCCGCGAAGCGGGGACCCTCCTCAGCTACACGCCGAGGCAGGTCTACCACTCGTGCCACAATCCTCTGGATGGCACGAGTGATGACTGGAAGCGGTGGGACGAGAGGAAGCGGTGGAGCGAGATGATGGGGGATGCGATCTTCGGTTGGAACCAAATGTTTGCGGAGTGCCCCGAAGACCAAGAGATTAACGCGTCCGGCTGGCGCTGGCACGGGATAGAGATCGGGGCCGAATCGGACGCCGTACAGATCTGGATCTCAATCGACACTGCTCGGGCGGCATGCCAGGTGCGCGTTGACGAGGCGGCGCTGGACACGGAGGCGCGGGCGGCTGCGCTGAGGGCGTATGAGGAGCTGGCGCCGCTGACAACGAAGGTGGACGGATGAAGATCCTGATCGACGTCAGCCCGCTGGTGTACCGCGCCTACTACATCGAGGCGGCGGAGGCAAAACGGCAAGGGCTCGAGGAGCCGGCCACGTCCACGACGACGGCCCGGATCTACGGGATGATCGACCGCATGATGCGGGACTGGCGCCCGACGCAGGGCGCGGCGATCATGGACGGGCGTGGCCCGACGTGGCGGCACAAGCTGATGTTCGCCTACAAGGGGGCACGCAAACCGAAGCCCAGCGGTCTACTCGAGCTGCTGGACATCGTGCCCGAGATCCTCCGCGCCGTCGGGCTCCCGGTGCTGCGCATCGACGGGTGGGAGGCGGATGACGTCATCGCTACCGCCGTCGCACGATACCGCGAGTGCGTGGTGGTCAGCTCGGACAAGGATTTCTATCAGCTCATTGGGATCAACAACTGCCGCCAGTGGGACCCGATGCGTGTTCCGCCGGGCTCTGCCGAGGGCACGTGGCCCGGGTGCTGGATCACACCACAACGCGTGCACGAGCTCTTCGGAGTCGAGCCGGCGAAGGTCGTTGAGATCCAGGCGCTGATGGGTGACTCGACGGATGGGATCCCTGGATGCCCAGGCGTCGGGCAGAAGACCGCGATTGCGCTCATACAGGCGTTCGGCAGCGTGGTTGGTGTGTACGATGCGATACGGAGCGGTGGGCAGCTGGCGCTGCCAAAGAC
>CAYOCZ010000185.1:0-6589 GCA_964402475.1 uncultured bacterium
AGTCCTGTGGGTGAGTACGCAGCGTGGCGTCGACCGTCTTGACCGGGTACTTGCGGGCACTCTTCCAGCCCCTCCGTAGAATCGCCTTCGTCAGCTCCTTGATCGTCATCGGGCGCCGCGAGTGCTTCAGTGTTCGGATAATCAAGGCGCGCGCACTGTCGCCGCGCACAGGCCGGGAACTCGCCGGCAGCTTCGGCTGCGGCTGACTCTTGAGGACCGGCTTCCTCGCCGCCCGGTAAGTCGGCTGTCCAGCGCCAATCCGCCCGAGTTCGGCCCGCACCGCCTCCAACTCGCTCCTGAGCATCGCCTCACGCTCGCGGAGCAGTTCGCGACGCAGATTCCTCTCGACTACCGCCGCAATCTCGGCGGTGATTCGGTTCACACGGCTATCCATTCTCAACTCCTCTCAGGTTTGAACGCGGCCCGGTGGCGGTCCGCCCGGAAACCAGCGCGTTCCATTTCGGCTACCTCAGACATCACGGTCTGCATCCATGCGTACAGCATAATCGAACTGCCGGTTACACGCAACAAACAGGCTGCATTCCGTTCGCTTCGGACTGTCAGCCGCCGGCCGGCCACGTTGCTTCGGCGGAAGGCGTTCAACGTTCATCGTTGGCCGGAGTCACCCGTCGGGTTCCGTGCCAGCGACAGCGGCATCGTCCGGTACCTCGCTTTCGTCGTCCAGCAGACCAGACTCCGCAAGGCGTTCGCTGACGTAGTCACTGTAACCCCAGCCGATGTCACCTGCACTTTCTTCCAAGCGGCGCACCCGTTCACGAAGCCGGTCGAGAAGCCGGCAGTTGCGCTCGTCGCAGAGCATCTCGAGGAGATCGTCCAGCATTGATTCGAGACTCGTGTAGAACGACTCATAGTCTACGCCATAGGTCCGCCCGCAATCGGTCCCGCTCTCGACGAAGACAAGCATCAACTCGGCAGTGCCGGCCAAGTCCGACGTCGCCTTCCGGTAGGCACTGATGGCCTTGCGGGCGTCGCCGAGGCGAATCTGCCGGGGAGGGTCTGGAAAGACTGCATCCCTGACCTGCTTCCGATACTTCTCAAGCAGAGCGGACCAATCCGTGTCAGGAAACAGACGCGAGGCGAGAAACGTCCGGTTGTCCTTGGAGAAGTCAAAGAGCGCCTTCACTATTCCGATCACGTAGTCCATGTCGGTTTGTCCGAGCTTTCTACGAATGACGGTCCAGGTCGGAGTAGTTCTCTTACCGGTCGGTTCCTGTGGGTTCATTGCTTCCTCGCTAGTCATGGGCCGTCAGCGGTACCTTCAGCTACCCGAATCTGCTTCTTAGCCGGGCCGTAAGCTGCAAGCCGCAAGCCGTCAGCATCGTCTCGACCAAGCTCACCATCCGAGGCCGAGCCCTACCGCCAATCTACAATCTGCAATCTGAAATGCCGCTGTGCCGCGCCTTGCCATCGCTCAGGTACATGGTGAGTGCCCGCATTGTTCTCCTATGCGTTGCTAGCGCGGACTCTCGCCGCTACAATCTCTTCGAAGTCCAGACCGCTTCCGTCGTCGTCAACCCAGCGTTCTTCCTCGGGCGAGAACCTGAAGATGCTCAGTTTCGCCCTCCTCAGGGTGGAGGTCACAATACAGATGCGGTAGTTGCTTCTGTGCTCGCGGCTCAGGCATTTGCTGTACTCGTTCGGTGTAAGGTCGGCCATGGCAGCATCTCCCGATAGACCCTTGACTTCCAGCTTCAGCGAGACGGCACCGCTGCGTACCTCCAAGTCCCACCCTAGATGATCCCGCTCAAATGACTCCACAGTGTAGCCAAGCTTGTTATAGTGTTCGGTCACCGCAAGGATTGCTGCTTCCTCTACCTTCAGCCGCTTGGTCGGGTCCGGCTGCCATGCCGTGCCTCGTCGATGAGTCCTGCTGACTGGCTCAGGCGGCAGGGCAACTCCAGACTTCACTCGCGTGATGAACGATAGGACGTCCCGCTTGAGCTCGTCAGCTTCCTCGGCGTACCACACATTCGCCTGGCCCATACCCTGACCTGAATCGGTGTTCTTCGCTCGTGGGACCAGCAGTGTCCGCAAGTCTACGCTGAGAAGCCGGCAGTCACCTTGGCGCGCCGTGACGTGAAACTCGAGCGGGCTACCATGATACATCCTTCGTTTCTCTCGCGGAGCTTGGGGTGCCCGGAAGACTTTCGCGTTCTCATACCACCCTACTACCACGTTCCCGACTTGCGGTCGCGGCGCCACCCAGACAACCAAGACACCCGACACCGCGTCGGCATCCTCGGCCGCGCCAAGCCGCGCCACGTTGATTGTGCCAAAACGATTGGGCTGAACACATCCGTACATGTAGCCTTGATATGGTAGGAAGTTCATGATCTCGCCGCCCCAACCTTCCGTGTTCACGTGCGATCCGCCGCCAGTAATCGTGTCTCCGTCAAGACCTTCATACTTCTCCATGTAGCCGATGTTCAGGAACAGCATTCGCTGGACGCTCACTCTTCCTCCTTCAGGCTATTGGTCTACGTCCATCGCCGCGCCTTCTCTATGTGCTGTCCCACGAAGGTCGTGAGCCGCAAGCTGTCGGCCGTTATCATCGTCTCGACCACCTCGACCATTCGGTCATGCTGCCCTTGGTGTCAAGGTGAGGCGTGAGAGGCGCCATTCCGTTCTATGCTAAAGTTACGGCGTCGCGGGCCAACTGCTCGTCAATGGATGACTGCGCATGCTTTGCCAGGTCCTCGTAGAAGTGTCGGCTCGGCGAACCCGCGGGAAACCTCTTTGCGATCGCCAAGCACTCATCGCGCATACCTACGTCTTGTGGGGACGGTTCGCCGACCTTGGACTGCCTCGTGAAAGAGATCGCGGAGGCATGCAACTCCGAGACCACCCTCCTGCAGCATTCGCTGCCGGCTTGGTGTGCGGCACGCAAGAGGCCGTCCACGAAGTCAACTTGGCTCTCGACGAACGAGTGCGGTGCAGTTCGCAGCAGACCAGAGATAGCCTCGATTCTGGCGCGCGCGCCCGAGTTCACATATTCGCCGAGGACCTGTAAGCTGGCCGCTGTCGTGAAGTTCATAGATAGCCCCGCAAAGAACTCCCCCAACCATCGACGGGCTGGGTACTTGCTCGTGACATATTGCTTGAGTGTACGCCGCAGGAGGGACTCCTCGGCCTTTGTGCCAATGATGGCATGGAGGCAGCGCGTGAGATCGACATCCGGCACAGGATCGTAGTTGCGAGACGGTCTTCGAGCGGCCCGCGCCAGCCGGATGAGCAGCATCCGTACCAGCTCAGTCGGAGAGCGTTCGGCCACCCGCGTCAGAAACCTCTCGGTCGCGTGCCCTCCCAGTTTGGCGACTGCCTCTAGCTTGCAGAGAATCAGTCCGAGTTGGCGGTCCGTGAGGGCCGAGAGGGAGACACCAACACCATCGGAGAACGCGCCTGCCAACTCTTCTGCCAGACTGGCGTCGCTTCCAACCCGAACGCCGGTCGCCAACTCCGCCGCAATGGACGGAGCTGTCTTGCCCATCGATCCGAGGCAGCCAATCGCCGCTCGCCTTACGGTGATCCTTGTGCTGTGAAGAAGCCTACGCAGGAGCTTGATGTCACGTCTCGAGGGCGCCCTGTGGTATAGAACTACTCTGTACCACACGGCCAGCGAGTGGCAAAGAGACTCATCACTCGTGGCTATGGCTCGCGCTGCCATGTCAGTTGCCCGAGTGTCGTCCCCTTCTGAGACCCCGTGCAGGATGCTGTGAAACCATGATCGCAACACGCTGCTCTTGCGACGAATGATCACTCCAGCCATGCGCAGGGCATATCTGCTGTCTGTGGCCGCTATCGTCCCAAGCAGGACTCCAGCGCCATTCGTACTCACCCCGGCTTGGCTCAGCTTGCCGATAAGTCGCTCGAGTACCTGCACACCTCTGGCCGGCGCTCTGTTGCGTTTGATGAACTCCGCAGCAACCTCTGCATTCAGCGCCGCCACCTGTTCTTGATGGAGTTCCCCAAGCCTATGGATATCCTCCTCGGCCCAACTATCAAGACCGTATCTGTATGCGACCAGTCGCGTAAGCTTCATCTCGTATGTCAGTGGAATGATGCTAATGACCCGCTTCGCAGCTTCGGCGACTGGCTTCGCGGATCTGTGCGTGTGAACCCTAAGAGCATCTGCAATCTGCATCCTCACTACAGGTTGGCTGTTGGCCCGAGCCAATTCCTCGATGAGTGCTATCGTCTTCAGGTCTTCAGGGACCCACTGTCGTATTTCTGCCGGCCTGATCTTGCGGCCGAAGTAGCCAGATGGCGGCTTGAGGGCTTCCTCAAGACTGTGCAATGCCCTCAGAGTCTCCCGCAGTTCGCGCGACATGAGGCATCGCCGCACGATGGACCGCGCGCGATCCCTAAGCCCTTGGGTGGTGTCCTTCCTTATGACGAGCGGCCCACTGACGAACGCGCCGTCCTCGAAGTAAGACGAGTGAGTCTCCTTAACAAACACGGGATCGACCACGTCCAGCGGAGAGAACAGGTGGGTATGCGCTTCCTGTTTCCTAAGCCATCCCGCCGCTGCGTCCAACATGAGCTCGTGCACCTTGACTGGCTTGTGGTTGGCGTATTGCGCCATGTCCCGTAGAACTCCGGCAGCATTGCCTGGGGCTTTGCCCGAAGCGCTTGGTCCAGAACGGACAAACTCCCATAGCAGGTCGCAGCACCGCGGTATGTAGTCTATGGTTCTCGAAGCACTCTGCAAAAGACCGGGGAGGCGTTCCAGAACATCGGCATTTGTGTATCGATAGCGGACGAGCTTCGCGACCGGGCTTCTGTCCGGTACCGTACTCGGGTGCCCCATTGCGTACTCCACAAGCCCGATCATCTGTTGCGGCAGATACTGGGCGGCAGCACTGATGTCATCGAGCAGCCCGCAACGGGCGAAGTGGGACGCTGACTCGAAGTCACTCCGTATCGACTGCCACACTGAATCCAGCAGCCCGGTTCCCCCACGGGTCAGCCAATCCAGCTCGCCGGTGTTACGGAGCAACTCCCGAAGGGCGACTTGGCGGAGTTCCGCGAACACCCTGTCAGCATACCCCGTTGGTCCACCTCGTGTGGTTATGCACGCCTCGTGCAGTATGTGGTCCGACAGAACGTCTGGAGTTATCGCAAGTGCATGGCCACGGCGCAGCAGTACGCCGGCCTTCTCGAGCGACTCAATGACCCGTATGAGCGCGTCCCGTGGCGTCTGGAGAAACGTCGACATGGCCCCTAGCAGCCGAAGGTCATTGTCGAAGACCGGACCCACTGCGCTTATGAGCTCAAGACACTTCTTGATGTCCGCCGCGTCTCCGCTGAAGACGACCTTGCCGAGCATTTCATCCTCGAATCTAGAGAGAACCTCATGCTTGAATTCGGGAGCGGTCTGATAGGCACGGGGATCCAAGCGACCAGACCTTATCAACCCTCCGGCGACGACTGTCACAAGCGGGCAGTCTCTCGTGATGCTAGCCAAGATACGTGCCAGGCCAATGTGTCTGCGCCCCAGCGCGTAAGCGGCGAGTTCGCGCGCATCGCTAACTGTTAGTTCTTTCACTTCCGGTAACTCGATGAGGTCGGCTGTCCCAAGTCCCTCACGCGCAAGCGCGGAACGTAGCTGCTCAACGCCTTGTGGTCTGGTCGAGAAGATGATCTTGACTTGGTGTTGCCTAGCGCGCCACAAGCCGAGGAGTATGTCAATGTCCTGGCGACGGTGGGCATCTTCCACAACTAGGACGCACGGCTCGTACGGCAACTCCGAGACGAGTTCCGCAGTCAAGCGTACGTTGGGCGCCACCACATACGTCTGAATGGCGGGACGAGCGCTCTCCAGCCGCCTGCACATTTCAAGCAGTATCCTCGACTTGCCCATGCCTCCGCGTCCGCGCAGAATCGCAGCGCGCATCTTTGACCTTAAGAACTTCTGCACCTCGGCAAGGTGAGATCGCCGACCCACTAGCTTGTAGCTGTGGTTGAAGAGTCTGCTGCTATCAAGGAACGCTGCGAAATAGTCAAGCGGCAACTCGTAGCACCCAATCGGCTGGATTCCGAGGAAGCTCTTCACTATCTCCGGGCCGAAATGAGTGAGGACCAGTCTGCGGGCGATTTCCTGCGGCAGGTCGCGAACCATGTTAGACGTGTCGCGACTGTCATAGACATCCCACTTTCGCCGCCTGCGGATGGCATTTCGGACCGCCGAAGTGGCAGGTCTGCTGATGACGAAGAAGTAAGCGTCCGCTGTGTATCTGGCCTTGTCCATCGACCGGCGCGCCACGGCTGGGCCAAACTGCATAACGCGCCGGCACTGGTATACGCGAGTTGTACCATCCTGCATCTTGGCAACGATGTCGATGCCTTGCTGTGGGTCGCCAGCGACACCGTGCTCGTGGCAGCTACTGACGCTGGGCAGTCTCGCTACGAAATCGGCGCAGAAACGCTGAAAGCGCTCCCAAGGAATAGACCCCAACGGCAGGTCTGCCGCAAGTGGGCTGACGGGCACAGGCAGACCTTCTTCAGTTGAACTCAAGGCGGAGTTGTTCTTCTTTGTAGTCGCCGGAGAGGAAGACCTTGCGGTCTTGGT
>CAYOCZ010000186.1:0-6584 GCA_964402475.1 uncultured bacterium
TACCGATTGACAAGCACTGCCTCCTCATAGTATCAGAACTTGCACGAATCGGCGTCGGGGCATCCTATCCGGCAGGCCCTTGTGTCTGCCGCGCCCCAAGTCGCTTGTATCATAAGCTCACAGCCGCTCCTGTCAATAGGAAACCCTGCCACATCTCGCATTGCGGCTAACCTCTTGACGACCGGCGGCTTAGCCTGCCCGCCCCTCTGATGTCCAAGAATGCCTAGACACTCCCCGCCCGTCCGAGGGTCCCAGAATCCCGCCTTCCCGCGCTTCGCGCGTGGCCGGAATGCACCCGGACTGGCTGTTGTCCGTTGTCGGACATCACGTTTGACCGATTGGGCTACATCGCAGCGGCTGTCATCAATCACGACTCGTCATGTGCACCGATCATGCCAAAGATTCACGGGTTGAGAATGCGTAACTTAGGCAAATCGGGCCTCCGGAAGTGTATCATTTGGGTGACAGGCTGTCACCGTTCGGATACAGCATATGCTCGTCCAATGCCGCTGCCCCGAAGGGTTGAGAATGCGCGACTTAGACTAACAGAGCTCGCGGTAAGTGTATCCGTTGGGTGTAAGGTTGTCACCGTACGGTGACAGTGGCAGCCGGTATACGAGCTCCGGCCGCTGACCCCGGGCCGCAGGTCTTTGGCCTTCCGTCTCAGGCTCAGGGCCAGCGGTCCTGCGAGATCCGTCGCGGCGTGAGTTGCGTTGACGCGCGGGAGGCGAGAGGGGCATGTTCGGCAGACTCAATCGGTTGGCCTTGGCGAACGTCGATCACACGGCTGTTCCGCCCGTCGCGCCTCGCACAGGACCTCACCCCGCCTTCCCCGGCGTCGCTGCTGTGACTACCGGCCGCGCCGGCCGAAGACGAGCATCGGGCCCGGACCAAGCACCCGGAGCCGGCGGTTCACCGTGGACGGCGGGGCCGCTTCGGTTTCCGGCTCAGCTCGCGGATGAACCGTTTGACCGGGCCGGCCCTCTTCGGGTTGACCTTCACCCATGTGGCGATGTCTTCGTCCTGCAGAATGACCGCACGCGCAGCCGGGTCCTGCCCGATCGCGCGGGCAAAGTCCTTGAGGGCTTGCGCCACGTCGCCCTGCCATAGATGAGCGATGCCGGCGAGGAGCCGGGCCGCGCCCTGCGTCCCTGTGGCTTCGCCACCGTCGGAATGAGCGGAGGCCACACCCTCAATCTCGACCGCGTCGGCGAGCACCTTGCCAAACTCACGCTGGCGCAGGTTGGCTAGCGCCCGGTTGTGGAGCGCGTGGAACCGCAGCCCCGATTCGTCTAACGGACTGCCCGCGAGCAGTTCGAGGCACAGGTTGTACGCTTGCACCGCTGCCGGGTACTGCTGCTGCGCCAGTTTCTCATCGCCGGCGCGCAATGAGTCGACCGCCGCTGCCCGCTTGGCGACAGCTTCGGCCCGAGCCGCGCCGGCCTCTGCACCGGCCTGCGCCCTGGCAGCGGCCTCAACCAGGCCTTCAGCCCTGGTCCGTTCCTCGACCGCGGCCTTGACCAAGCCATCAATCTTAGCCCTCTCGGCGGCAGCGGTTTTAACCAGGCTCTCGACCATCGCTCGCTCCTGCGTCGTCGCCACGGAGTGGTTCGAGACCGCCTCAAGATTCTCCTCGGCCCGGTCGAGCCGCTCACGCACCGCAACGAGCTCGGACTGTACCATCGCCACCTGGGCGGTCGCGGCATCGGGCTCCGCCGGATGCAATGAAGCTATGTCGGCCTCGAGCTTGTCGGCCCTGCTTTCCGAATCGGCCAGCTTCCGCTTCAACCGCAACACCTCGTCGGCGGTTCCGGCGAACCGGGTCTCCCACGCAGCGTGCAGGTCTTCCAGCCGCGCCACTTGTCGGCTCAGCGCCCATATCCGCCAGACGGCGATCATGGCCGCGACCAACACGGCAACGATGACGGTCGTCAGCCAGCGACCGAGGTTCCGGCTCGCCGTTTCCAGGGCCTGCCTTGCCGCCAGCACGACCTCGGCCCGCGAAACCGTGTCCGGATCGGCCGGACGCGTCTGCGCCGTGACCAGCGCGCACACGACTACCATCAGTACTACTGCAGCGCGCTTCATCATGTCCTTGAACCGGGCCTTGCCGCCATTGCTACCCAGGCTGTCCGGGCCGGTGGAACCGCTTGACGTACACCTTGCCCCGTACGCGGTCGAGGTAGGCCGCGAGCCGCTCGCTCAGTCTCTGCTGGTACAGGTAGTTGCGGATATTATCCTGCAGTTCTAGGTAGGAAAGAGTCCTCTCCGGCTGCTTGGCCATTACCCTTATGAGATGGTAGCCGTGCTCGGAGAGCACCGGCTCGCTCACCTCGCCTGAGTCCATGCCGGCGACGACCTGGTCGAACGGGGGAGCCAGGCCGACGACAAGGAACTCGCCAAGATGGCCTCCGGAATCGGCGGTCATCGGGTCCTGCGAGTACAGCCGGGCGAGTGAATCGAACGGCGCGCCCTCCATCGCCTTGCGGCGGATTGAGGCGGCGAGGTTCCGTGCCCGTATCGTATCGCTCCGGGTCACCGGCACGCGGATGAGTATCTGCCGGAATCGGACGCGATCCGGGGTCTTCTCGTCGAATCTCACGGTGACGTAGCCTTCGCGGGTCGGGAACGGCGGCGAGGTCTGACCGGGCTTGAGCTGGGAGAAGACAATCATGAGCTCCGGCGGCAGTTCCGCAAACTCCACCCAGCCGCGGTCGCCGCCCCGGGCCGCTGTCTTCCGGTCGTCGGAGAACGAGCTCGCCACGGTGGCAAAGTCGCCGCCCCGCGCCAGCACGTCCATCACCTCAGTCATCCGGCGCTGGCCGGCCGAATCCGCGGCCGGGCTCGGTGAGAACCCGATCAGAATATGGGCGAGCGTCACTCGTCCCGGCACCCGGGCGATCGAGTCCCGATTCTCAATGTAGAACCGCTCGGCTTCGGCCGGCGAGATGTAGATCTGGGTGAGACCCTCTTTCTCCACCAGCTTGCGGGCGAGGAGCTTGCGCCGCGCGTCCTCTTCGTACCGTTGGCGCAGCGCCCGTTCGGTGTAGCCTTCGGCCGCGAGCGCCTCCTTGAACCGCTCCTCGTCCCCGAGACGTTCCTTCACGGCGGCGATGTTCCCGTCCACCTCGGCCGCGACCTCGGCGGGCTCGACCTCGACCGACCCGCGTCGCGCCAGCTCCTCCAGCACGAAGTCGTCAACGAGTCGTCCGAGCGCAATGTCCTCGAGCGCCGAATCCGATAGGGTTGTGTCCGGTTGCGACAGCCGCAGAAAATTGACCGCGCGGGAGAGTTCGCTGGCGAGAATCAGCTCGTCGCCGACCGCCGCGACGATGCTGTCCGCCGGCTCAGCCGCGAAGACCGCAGCCCCGGCCAGCAATAACGCAGTCAGAACCGCCAGCGTGCTACGGCGACCAAAGACGAGGGACAAGGGGCTCCCGCCTTCCTGTTCTTTCCTACTTTGCCGCCGGTTCGAAGTAGGCGTCCGGCTTCAGTTCGATCTTCGCCTTCTCCCGCAGAGCGGTGAGCACGCTGTCGACCACCGCCTGGCTCCGGCGGAAGGAGAGAATCGCCTCAATCTCGTCCTTGACCTCGGGAAAAATCACGTCCGCCTTCACCTTCTTCTTGTCAGCCAGCCTGATGATCTGGTAACCTTCCTGGCTCGGAACGACGTCGGAGATCTGCCCGGGCGAAAGCGCGAAGATGGCCTCGGCCACCGCCGGGTCGCCGCCCATCCGCGGGTCGCCTACGTTCCGGGCGAAATAGCGCGATTCCTGGCCGGCCTCGAGCGTCAGGTCCTGCGACCGCTCTTTGGCCAGCTCCGTGAAATCGGCCCCGGCCTTGAGCTCGGCCAGGGACTGCGCCGCCACCAGGCTATCGGCAATCACGATGCGGGTGATCTTCACCTCACAGCTGAACTCTTCCTTGTGCTGGTTGAAATACTGCATCTGCTGGTCCGGTCCGACCTTGATCGACGAAGTCAGCCGATCGAGCAGCTCATTGACGAGATAGTCGCGTTCGAGCCGCTTCAGGTGCGCCTGCACCTGCGGCTCCTTCTCGACCCCGCGGCGCACCGCCTCCTGGTACATCAACGTATTCGAGACCCACTTGTCGAGAATCTTGGGCAGGTTCTCGCGGCTGATCTCGAATCCCTCCGGCGAGAGCGAGTCAAGCTCCGGCGCAGTCAGCTTGTCTCCATTCACGCTTACGAGCGCCGGCCCGCTGAGGGCCGGCGTGCTCTTCTGCTCGCCACAGCCGGCCAGGAAGGCCACTACCGCCAACACCACCGCCGGAACTAGTAGATATCGGTTTGTCATCGTCGCTCCTTATCTCTTGGGATTGCCGGTTGCCGTTGCTTCTTTCTTCAGAGCGGCAAGCGCCGCCTGGTTAATCGTGATCTTCGCCTTTGCCTTCAACCCGGCCAGGTACTCCTGCATCCGGGCGTCGCGGCGCTCGGTCAGCAGCCGGCTGCGGATCATGCCCGCGACCCGGGTCGAGTCCGGGGACGTGAAATTCTGACGGTGCTCCTGGAAATAGCTCATCACGTCCGCATCGGTAACGACCAGCTTGTCGGTAATCTCCTTCTTGAAAAGCGCGTTGTACAGTACATCCTCACGTTTGGCCGCAAGCCGGCGGACGATGTCCGGGGCCTTATTCAGGCCCATGCGCAGCGCGTCCTCGTACATCAGGTCCTCTTCGATCGCGCGGCGCACCGCGTGCTTCTTCATCGCCGAGTCAAGCATCGCCGGGAACCGGGCTGCGACCGGGAGCAGCCTTGCCACCTTCACGTACTTCGAGTTGTCCCTATAGGCGACTGCGACGTCCTTGTCGGTATCGGTGATGGAGTCAATCGGCTTGCACAGGATGTCGAGCCCGGCCGGTTTGTAGGTGATGCGCTGCCGCAGTTTGGTCATGTACTGGTTCGCGAGTTCCCGCCGCTGCAGCTGCTTCAGCCGCCGCTCGAATTCCGGCCGGTACTCGCTGAGCGGCGGCGGGCCCGGGTCCGCGGGCCTCGTCTCCAGCAGCATCGCGATCTGCCAGGCGTTGGCCACCTGCGTAGGCTCGGTATGCTGGCCCGGCTTGAGGGTCGTCACCCTGGTCCGCAGCGGTGCGTCGGTGTAGAGCAGCGGGACGAAACCGGCGTCACCGCCCTTGGCCGCGCTGGGATGCTTCGAGCACTTCACGGCGAGCGACTCGAAGACCGCTCCCTGGTCCAGCTCGGCCGCCAGCCGGCGCGCGAGGCTCTCGTCCGGGACCGAAATCAGCCGCAGGTGTGCCTCGGTCTGGAGCAGCTTGTAGGCCGCCTGCAACTCGGTCTCGGTTAACCGGTTGCCGGGAGTCGTAACCGTGTCGTACAGCCGCTGATTCACCAGCGCCTTCTGCTCCAGCTCGACCTGGTACTCGGCGTCCTTTTCCAGGCCCTCGCGCTTCGCCTCCTGGGCGAACAGCTTCCGGGTAATGATGCCGTCAAGCACCTGTTTCTTCACCGTGTCGGCCCGCAGAGAGTCAAGGTTCTGGGGAAGCATCGCCTCGACGGCGGCGGCGGTTATCTTCTCGCCGTCGACCACTGCCACCACCTGTCGGCTCGAACTGCCGGCACAAGCCGCCAGCGCCAAGACGGCCAGAATGGGAATCAGAAGACGTCTCATGGCGAGACAGACAATAGCTACTACCTCAGGAAAGTCAAGGTAACGGGGCAGCCGAAGCGAGCGGAGCGCTCGCCCGGACCGGCGTTGCGGCCCTGAACCAACTCTGCCCGGAGGTTGCTCCTACTTCTTCGGCTGCGGTTTGTCGGCCAGCTTCACCTTCAGCGCGCTCACGTTCGTGTGCTTGGCGTTGAGCGAAACTGTCTTGGTGTTCTGGGACAGGATGATGTCGTACGTTTCACCCGGCACCAGAGCCGGAATCGCCAGCGCCCCACCGGTCGGGAACTGCAACGGGTAGATGAACTCCATGGTCGTGACGCCGGTCTCCTCGTCGAAGTCGATTTCGGCCTCACGGATGGCCGTATCCGACTGCGGCGAGCGGGCGTGCGCATGGCCGGCCCCGATCTGGTTCATCACCTCGATCGAGTCGTCGGTGTAGTAGCCGATTATCATGTTCGACTCGTTCATCTTGGCCGAACCGAACCCGATTGCCAGCCAGCCGCGGCCCCTGGTCTCAAGCCCGACGTATATCAGGCTGTCGTCGAAACCCCAGTGAACGGTAAGACCTGACGCCTTGTCCGCGTAGGTGGCCGGGTACTCCCGCCCATCCTCGTTGTCAATGAAACCCTCGATCCCGACCCGGGTGTCCATCAAGGAATCGTAGGGGATCACCGGTTGCGCCGAGGCCAATGCCAGCGCGACGCCGAGCAGCAGTGCGAATTGCTTGAACATCTTCAATCTCCTTTCGGAATCAGCATTTGATCAGAGATTATAGACCACGGCACGCCCGTTGGTCAAGCCGCAAGCCGCCACGCGCCGCCGCCGGCCGGGTTGTCACCGAACCGCTGGTGCTTCTTAGGTAGCTCCCAGCCGTGCAAGACAATGCCGGGGTGGCATCGCCGCCCCGGCATTCTCATCTCCGCGCCGGCGCCCGACCAA
>CAYOCZ010000187.1:0-6581 GCA_964402475.1 uncultured bacterium
TCCTTGATCTGGGCTGCGTTGTAGACGAGGAGCCGCGCCGCCTCGACCTGCATGGCTACGTCGGAAAGGGCCTTGGACTGAAGCTGGCTCATCTTGCGGTCGCGGAACCAGCCTATCATCGTATCGAGCGCGCACTGGGCCATGCCGAGGCAGAACGCGCCGATCGAGATGCGGCCGCCGTCCAGCGTCTCCATGAAGATGCGATAGCCCTCGTATTCTTTGCCGAGCACGCTGTCGAGTGGCACTAGCATGTCCTCGAACGCGAGTTCGACCGTGTCCGAACCTTTCAGGCCCAGCTTGTGTTCGTGGGACGCGACCTTGAATCCCGGGGTCTTGGTTTCGACGATGAAACAGGTGACGCCCTTGCGGCCGAGCTTGCGGTCGAGTGACGCGGCGACGATGACCGTGCCCGCGTAGCTGGCGGAAGTGATGAACCGCTTGCTGCCGTTGATGACGTAGCCCTTTTCGGTCTTCCTGGCCGTGGTCTCGATGCCGGCAGCGTCGGACCCGGCGTTGGGTTCGGTCAGGCCAAACGACCCGAGATAGACGCCCCGGGCCAGGCGCGGGATGTACTTCTCCTTCTGCTCGGTGGTGCCGAACTTGTAGATCGGATAGGTCCCGAGCGAGATGTGGGCCGCGAGCGTCAGGCCGGTCGAGGCGCAGACCCGCGACACCTCTTCGACGGCAATCGCGTAGGACTGGTAGTCGAGGCCCATGCCGCCGAGTTCCTTTGGCCAGAGAATGCCGAGCCAGCCGCGCTCAGCCAGCGCCTGGACGTTCTCTTTCACGAACTCGCCGGAAAGGTCGTGGGCGGTCGCGCGCGGCTCGATGACCTCACGGGCGAACTTCCTCGCCTCGGCCCGAAACTTCACATGCTGCTCAGACAGGAGCATCGCGTCTCCTTCCGGCAAGCTGCCTTCTGCAATCTGCAATCTGCATTCTGGCTTGTCCTAGATGTAGTACTTGTCCTTGTCTATCTCTTCACGCAGGAGCTTGAGTTCCTTCTCGGTCGGCTCCGGATTGACCGCAACCTTCTCGGCGACCAGCAACTCGAACCCGGTCGCCTTAACCACGTCCTCGGCTTTCACCCCAGGGTGAGTCGCAATCAGGCGCATGCGTTTGGTGGTCGGCTCGAAGTCCATGAGCGCGAGGTTGGTGACCACGCGGTAGGGGCCGGCTCCCGGCGGCAGCCCTGCCTTTTCCCGGGCGCCCGGGCCGGTGAGATAGCCCGGAGTCGTAACGAAGTCCACTTTGGGCACGAATGCGCGGGTACCGTGCTTCCGCATGATGACGATGGTCTTCCAACAGAACGAGCCGACGTCGTTGCCACCGCCGGACCCGGGCAGCCGGACCTTGGGCGGCCAGTACTTGCCGATGACGGTCGTGTTGAGGTTGCCGAAGGCGTCGATCTGGGCGCCGCCGAGGAACCCGTATTCGACGAAGCCCCGGGCCGCGGTCTCCATGATGTCGCAGATGCCTGAGGCGGCGACCGCCTTGTGGAAGGTCCGGGAATCGCCGACTCCGAGCGGCAGCTCCTCCATCGACGCGCCGGTGCCGCCGAACTCGAAGATGGGCACGAGGTTGGGGGCGTGCATCCGCTTAGCCAGCGCCGCGGCGAGCATCGGGATGCCGGTGCCGACAAAGGCGGTCGTCCCGTTCTCCATCAGCTTGGAGGCGAGGCAGATGAGGAACTCGGATTCGTTGTAGCCTGCCATTATCGACCTCCGATCTCGGACTCGAGCTGCTTGAGCCTCTGCTGACCGACGAGGTTCACGTACTCGGCGTGGTTCTTCACACCGTAGACCCACTTGTCGAGATAGGCCTTGGTCTTGGCCGGGTCGGCCGAGTCTTTGAGGAATGCCTGCAGGTGTTCGCCGTCGCGCCAGTAGCGGTAGCACATCTCGCCGGGATGAGACCCGTACTTGGCTTCGACCACGGCGTCAACCAGATAGTAGGGGATGACAGTTTGCTCCGGGTACTTGCGGATTTCGTCGGTCGAGACGATTTCTTCGGCCGAGACAATGAGCTTCTTTGAGGCGCGGGACATCTCGTGCACGAACCCGGAGATGCCCTCGACCCGGCAGTTGCCGAACTTGTCCGCCTTGTGGACGTGAATCAGGCCGACGTCGAGCGCGAGGGCCGGGATAAGGCAGACGGGCTTGCCGGTGAACGGGTCTTCAATCACCTTGGCCGCTGAATACTTGAGCGTGTCGGTGCCGAGCATCGAGCGGACCGGCAGGAACGGTACGCCCATGGCCGCGGCCTTGAAACGCCAGGTGATGCCGCCGTTGGACCAATCGGTCGTCTTCACCCGGCCGGACTCGACCGCGCGGCGAAGACAGGAGGAGATGCCGTAGACCTCCCACGCGATGTAGGTGATGTCGAGCGTGTCCACCAGGTCGGCGGCGAGCAGCAGGTCAATCTCGTGGATGCCCTGGCCGGCTACGCGCAGGTGCTTCTTGCCCTGGCGGATGGTCTCGCGCACCAGCGACATCGGCGCGCGGACCGTGCCGTAGAGCTCGGTTCCGATGTAGTCGCCGTCCGCGACGAACTTCGCGACCGCATCCTGCTCGGACACGACCTTGTCCACCATCTTCGTGTTCTTCCGCGTGTGGACCCATTCGCGGAAACCATCAGGGTCCGGCGGCTGGAACAGCTCGCCGACGCCCGACTCGATTACGTTCATAGACGCGACCTCCGGCGGTTCAGTTGAGTCGATTAACAGTGCAAACCAGTGCATCTTAGGGGCGAGAGCGTGAAAGTCAACAACGGCCGAGGGGGAGTGGAACAGCGCGGGCGGGCTTGTGCCCGCCCGCTTGAGAACTAACGAGGTCTACCAGCGCGGGCGGTTGTAGTCTTTCTTCTCGTCCCGGCCCCGGCGTGGACCGCCGCGTCCCTGCCCGCCGAACCCGCCGCGCGGACCGCCTTCGCTTCGCTCGCGGGCCTCGTTGACGGTCAGGGCCCGGCCGTCGAGCTGGTACTGGTTGAGGGCCGCGATTGCTGCGGTTGCGGCCGCGTCATCGCTCATCTCCACGAACGCGAACCCGCGCGAGCGGTTCGTGAACTTGTCGGTGATGATGTTGACGGATGCGACTTCGCCGTGCGCGGTGAAGAGGCCGCGCAGCTGGTCATCGGTAGCGCTGAAGGGCAGGTTGCCCACGAATATGCGCTTTGCCATTTCGTTCCTCCGGTCGTTTCTTGCTTGGGATTCGGTACGGGACCAGCCTGCGGACTGCTCAGGCGTATACACACGTGGACCTCGCGCACGCTTCTCAAGCGGTTCCGGGACCTTGGTTTTATCTTGTCGCCGGGCACAGGTCCCCCGTGTCCGGCTGACGATATTAACAACGGGCCGAGAGATGTCAAATCGGGGAAGGTGAAGAGCGAGGAGTGAGTAGCGAATCAGGCCGCGCGGGCCGCGTGGCCGAGCGCGCCGACCGTGTCGATCGCACCGACCGGGCAGACCTTGCGGCACTCGCCGCACCCGATGCACTTTTCGGACAGGACCCGGTGCTGTATCCCGGCTTCGCCTTCGATGGCCTTGAATGGGCAGGCTTTGATGCAGGCCTGGCAGCCGTCGCACTTCGGGTTGATGACGGCCTTGGGGCGTCCCTTGGCACGGTCGACGAATGACCTGGTCGGGCACTTGTGGACGCAGATGCCGCAGTCGATGCACTTCTCGAAGTCCATGACCGGCAGGTTGTCGATCATTGTCAGGGCACCCGTCGGGCAGTTCTTGGCACAGAGGCCGCAGCCGATGCACCCGACCTTGCATACCTGCTTCACCGCCTTACCGCGGTCATGCGAGGCACATGCGAGGTAGACCAGTTTCGGCCGAGGGATGAGCTTGAGCACGTTCTTCGGACATTCGCGTACGCAGGCTCCGCAGCCGACGCACTTGTATCCGTCGATGTCGGGCAGATCGTCCGCGGCCATGGTGATAGCGTTGACCGGACATACGCCGACGCAGTGCCCCATCCCGATGCAGCCGTAGATGCAGGCCTTGGGACCGCCCAGCAGCAGCGCCGCCTGGCGGCAGTTGTAGGTGCCCGAATACTCGAATCGGTCGGCTGCGTTCACCTTGCCACCGCGGCAGATGAGTACCGCTACCGGCGGCTCCTCGGTGCTGACTTCTTGGCCCATGATCTCACCGATCTGGGCGGTGACGTCCGGACCGCCGACCGTGCAGGAGTTGAGCGACGCTTCACCCCTGGCCACGGCAGCCGCGTAGCCGTCGCAGCCCGCGTATCCGCAGGCCCCGCAGTTGGCTCCGGGCAGGACGTTCCTGATCCGTTCCTCGCGGGGGTCCACCTCGACCGCCAGCTTGACGGAGGCGATGGCGAGGATGACGCCCATCAGTACACCAAGCCCGCCCAGTCCGGCCAGCGCGTACACAACGAGGGTCCAGTCCATTACCTAGAGCGAAACCCCGAACAGGCCCGTGAACCCATAGAACGCGAGAGACACGAGCGACGCTGCCACAAAGGCTATCGGGTAGCCCTTGAACGAGTCGGATACCGGTGCGTACTCCAGACGCTCGCGGATGGCTGCAAACAGGATGATTACCAACCCGAACCCTAGGCCGGAACCGACCGCAAACACCGTGGACTGGAGGAGATTGAACTGGTAGTCGATGTTGAGGAATGTGACGCCGAGGATGGCGCAGTTGGTCGTGATGAGGGGCAGGAAGATGCCCATCGAGGAGTAGAGCACGCGCACGTACTTCTTGAGGAACATCTCGACGAACTGAACCAGCGAGGCGATGACGAGGATGAACACCGCGGTGCGCAGGAACACGATTCCGAGCGGCGCGAGGACCGCGTTGAACAGGATCCAAGTCACCCAGGATGCCAGCAGCATAACGAACATCACCGCCGCGCTCATGCCGACCGCGGTGGACACTGCGGTCGAGACCCCGAAGAAGGGGCAGAGCCCGAGGAACCGGAACAGCAGTACGTTGTTGATAAGGAATGCGCCGATGAATATCTGGGCCGGCCCGAGTTTCATGTCAGTTTGCCTTCTTCGCGGTCAGCTTGTTGATGATGCTCTTCAGCACACCGATGAGCAGAAACGCACCGGGCGGGAATATCATGAACAGGACCGGCTGCTCGCGGAACCCGGACGGAGTGACCGGGACCCCGAAGATGGTGCCGGCTGCGAACAGCTCGCGGATGATGCCCATCAGCCCGAGCGCGAGCGTGAACCCGATGGACTTGCCGACCGCATCAAGGACGGAGTCCCATACGCCGTGGTTGTATGCGAAGCCCTCGGCGCGACCCAGGATCATGCAGTTCACAACGATGAGAGGGATGAAGATGCCGAGTACCTGGTACAGCCCGGGCTGGTAGGCCTGCAGCACGTAGTCGATGATGGTCACGAACGTGGAAATGACGATGATGAAAATCGGGATGCGGATGGACGAAGGCACCCAGCGTCGGATCAGGGACACGACGATGTTTGAGCAGATGAGCACGAATGACGCCGCGATGCCCATGCCGAGGCCGTCGCGGGCAGAGGTCGTGGTTGCCAGGGCCGGGCACAGCCCGATCATCAGGATCAGCAGCGGGTTCTCCATGATGATGCCGGAGGTGAAGTGTTTCATCCGGGACCGTTTGCCGGTCATTCGATATCCTCCGTCTGCGATGTGTCGTCATCGGCAGGTTCTGGCGCGGAAGTCACCCCGGTCCCGAGGTGTTCGGCATACAGGCGTATGCCGTCCGCAACGCCGTCAGTCACCGCCCGGGACGTGATTGTCGCGGCAGAGATCGCGTCGAGCGTGCCGCCGTCGGTCTTGAGCCTAACCTTGTCGGCGGTCAGACCCTTGAACTGGTCACGGAACCAGTCGTCCCGGGCCTTGAGACCGAGGCCCGGTGTTTCCTTCATGCCTTCGGCCGGGAAGGCGATTCGGATCCCTGTGATTCGGGCTTCGAGGTCCATCCCGACCATTGTTTCGACCGGCCCGGCATACCCGCGCGGGGCGCACCGGAACACAATACCCACCTTTTCGCCACCCGGGCCCAGGCCGTACCAGAGCCCGTCTTCGACGTCCTTGAAGCTTGCGGCACCGGGCAGGACTTGGCTGAGAGCTTGGGTGACCGCGTCGACCTTCTGCTGTTCGATCTGGGGTTTGGTGACGATGTAGACCTGGGACAGACCGAAGGCGGCGACCAGGCAGACTATCACCAGCGACGCCACCATCCAGACCTTGGAGTCCAGCCAGCCCGTCTTCCGTTCGGCAGCCATACTACTGCTCTTTCCTTGCCTTCTTGACCCGGCCGAACAGCCTCGGGCGGGTGAGTCGATCGATCAGCGGGGTCGCGACGTTCATCAGCAGTATTGAGT
This sequence comes from uncultured bacterium, assembly GCA_964402475.1. Lineage (GTDB taxonomy): Bacteria > Hydrothermota > Tepidihabitantia > Tepidihabitantales > Tepidihabitantaceae > UBA2258. The sequence goes on from CAYOCZ010000187.1 coordinate 6,343, forward strand.
AGGAGACACCTTCAGGATACCCGCCCCAGAGGCGTATCAGCACCGTCAGGATGCCACAGCCCACCCCGAATATCCAGCGACCCCTTCCCGTGATGGGAGATGTCACGTAGTCGGTCGCCATGAAGAACGCTCCCAGCATCAGGCCGCCGCCGAAGACGTGGTACAGCAGATAGGGGAGCAGGTCGTGCTTGGGACCGGGCAGGACAAGAGTCAGGACCAGCACGCTGCCGATATAGGCG
>CAYOCZ010000188.1:0-1281 GCA_964402475.1 uncultured bacterium
GCTTCGACCGTCGCGGTCGAGCCGTCGTACATCGAGGCGTTGGCCGCCTCCATGCCGTAGAGCCTGCATACAAGAGATTGGAACTCGTATATTGCCTGCAACGTGCCCTGGCTGACCTCGGCCTGGTAAGGAGTGTAGGCCGTGTAGAACTCGGGGCGCGAGATGATGGTGTCGACGATTGCCGGGATATAGTGGTCGTACGCGCCGCCGCCGGCAAAGCAGGTCAGTTGCCCGGTGCCGGTGTTCGCCGTCGAGAGTCGCGACAGCTCGGCGACTGCCTCAGGCTCGGAAAGAGGCTCGGACAGGTTGAGCGGCCGGTTCAGGCGGATGCCGGCGGGTATGCCGGCGAACAACTCCTCGACCGATTTGACGCCGATGCGTTCGAGCATCGCTTTGCGATCAGCGTCCGTATGAGGTGTGTAGCGCACGTGCGTCAAGCCCTAAGCCCGAAACCCGAAGCCCGAATGCCCGGAGCATTCGTCATTTGCACTTCGGACTTCGTCATTTCCTCGGACTAGTGGTGTGCTGATTTCGCGGCCAGTTCGGCGTAGGCCGTGGCGTCGAGCAGGCCGTTGAGCTCGGTTGGGTCGGAGACCTTGATTTTGGCAATCCAGCCTGCGCCGTAAGGGTCCTTGTTCACGTTGGCGGGCGAGTCCTTGAGCGCCTCGTTCGCCTCGGTCACCTCTCCCGAAACCGGCGAGTACAGGTCAGAGACCGCCTTCACCGCCTCAATCGTGCCCAGCGGCTCATCACGCTTGATGGTCTTGCCGAGAGCGGTTATCTCGACGTACACGATATCCGACAGCTCACCCTGGGCGAAGTCGGTGATACCGATGGTGGCGACGTCGCCATCGAGCTTCACCCATTCGTGGGTCTTGGCGTACTTCAGGTCGTTCGGGATATTGGCCATCAAGCCTCCTTGGTTAGGAAAGTCCCAAGGACAAAGTACAAAGGACTAAGTCCGGGCTTCCGGATTCTGTCATTTGGCATTTCCACTTTGTCCTTTCCTCAGTTCGGTTTTCTTGAGCCGTGCTTGTAGAACGGCGGCTTCACGATGAGCGCGGCCGCATTGCGGCCGCGAATGTCAACTTGCACTTCGGTGCCGGCCTTGGCGAACTGACGCTTCACGTAGCCCAAGGCGATGCCCTTGTTGAGGGAAGGCGAGAGCGTGCCGCTGGTTACGCTGCCGATCGGTTGCCCCCCGGCCAGGATCGAGTAGTGGGGCCGGGCGATCGAACGGTCCTGCATCTCGAGACAAACCAGCCGGCGCGCGGGCTTCTC
>CAYOCZ010000188.1:1381-2473 GCA_964402475.1 uncultured bacterium
TTCTGCATCACCGCCTCGGCCTTCGGGCCCTGGATGGCGAGTTGGGCCTGCTCGTCGGTGACGTTGTCCATCTTGACGTCGCCGGACAGGTGCTCGCGCAGCCAGGCCGTATCCTTGGCGTTGTTCGCACCGTTCACCACCAGGAAGTAGCAGTCGGGCAGTCGGTAGACCACGAGGTCATCGACGATCCCGCCGTCCGGGTAGCACAGGACCGAGTATTGGGCTTGGTTGACCGCGAGCCTACCAGCGTCGTTCGTCGTCACCTGGTTGATGAAGCCCAGCGCGTCAGCGCCACGGACCTCGATCCGGCCCATGTGGGAGACGTCGAACACGCCGACTGTCGTCCGGACGCGGGTGTGTTCCGGTATGATTCCATGGAACTGAACCGGCAGGTCGTACCCGGCAAAGTCAACCATCTTGCCGCCTGCCGCCAAATGCCGGTCATGGAACGGGGTCAGCTTGAGCATGGGCGGCTATCTTATCAGAAGCCGGGTCAGAGTCAAGAATGTAGGCGGACTTGGGACTCGTTCGGGCATTAGGCTTGACTTGCCTGACGGCTTCGCTATGATACGCCACAGCTTCTAGACAAGATTTCAGGAGGACCCCTTGAAAGAGTACAGCGCGGAACGCATCCGCAATCTCGGCTTCTTTGGCCACGCCAGTTCGGGCAAGACCTCGCTCTGCGAGGCGTTGCTGCTCGCGATGAAGCAGAACACCCGACTCGGGTCAGTCGCCGAGGGGACATCCCTGCTGGACTACGACGAGGATGAGGTCAGCCGCAAGATCTCAATTAACCTGTCGCTCGGCTACGGCGAATGGAAGGACACATTCGTGGCCCTGGTTGACACGCCCGGCTACGCCGACTTCTTCGGTAGTGTCGTATCCGGCGTGCGCGCGGTCGACAACGCCATCGTCGTCGTCGACGCCTCCGCCGGGGTCGAGGTCGGGACCGAGATGGCCTGGCGCCGGCTCGACGAGGCCAGGCTGCCGCGGACGGTCTTCCTCAACAAGCTCACCAAGGAACACACTTCGTTCGATGCCACAGCCGAAGACCTGCGCAAGGCGTTCGGCACCCGGGTGACGCCGCTCTTC
>CAYOCZ010000188.1:2573-6542 GCA_964402475.1 uncultured bacterium
TGCCACAGCCGAAGACCTGCGCAAGGCGTTCGGCACCCGGGTGACGCCGCTCTTCCTGCCCATCGGCAAGGAAGCGGGCTTGAACGGCGTCGTCGACCTGCTGAACGACAAGGCGTACGCCTATGACAACGGTGCCCGGAAGGAAGTCCCGGTGCCCGCCGACATGACTGAGGCCATCAGCCAGTGGAAGGAAAAGCTGATTGAGGCCGCGGCCGAGGTCGACGAGTCGCTGATGGAGAAATTCATCGAGGGCGGCAAGATCGCGCCCGATGAGATGCGCAGCGCAGTCAGGAAAGGCATCAAGGCCGGAGTCGTCTATCCGCTGGTCTGCGGCGACTCACTGGCCCAGGTCGGCGTCGACCTCCTGCTCGACCTCGCCGTGGACGTGCTGCCGGGGCCGCTCGACATGCCGTCCCTGGCTGCGACCAAACCGGAGTCAACCGAAGCGCTCGAAGTCAAACCGGAGGAGGAGGGCCCGGTTTGCGCTTTCATATTCAAGACCGTCTCCGAGGCCCACGTCGGCGACATGAACCTCGTCCGCGTCTTCCGCGGCAGGCTCGAAGCCGGTGCAGTCCTGATGAACACGACCAGCGAGCGCGACGAGAAGATCAACCAGATGTACATAGTGAAGGGCAAGGAGCGGGTCGAGATCAACAAGCTGACCACCGGTATGGTCGGCGCGCTGGTGAAGCTGAAGGAAACGCACACCGGGGATACGCTCTGTGACAAGCGCCAGCCCGCCAAGCTGCCACTGGTCGCCTTCCCAAGACCGTCGATCTCGGTGGCCATTGTGCCGCAGACCAAGGGAGATGAAGAGCGGGTCTCCACCGGTCTTTCCCGGCTGCACGAAGAGGACCCGACCTTCTCGTACGAGTTCAACTCTGAAATCAGCCAGCAACTCATCAACGGCATGGGCGAACTCCACCTCGACGTCATCGTGGCCCGGCTCAAGCGGAGGTTCGACGTCCACGTCGACCTCATCAAGCCGCGCATCCCTTACCGCGAGACGATATCGAAGAAGTGCGAGGCCCAGGGTCGGCACAAGAAACAGACCGGCGGCCGCGGCCAGTTCGGCGACTGCTGGCTGAGGCTTGAGCCGGTCGCACGCGGTGCCGGGTTCGAGTTCGTGAGCGCAATAAAGGGCGGTTCGATCCCGACCAAGTTCATCCCGCCGATTGAGAAGGGCATCGTTGAGATGATGCAGAAGGGCGTTCTCGCCGGGTACCACATGATGGACATCCGGGCCGTGGTCTTTGACGGCTCCTACCACGACGTGGACTCGTCCGACATCGCCTTCAAGCTCGCGGGTAGTCTCGCGTTCAAGAACTGCTGCGAGAAAGCCGGGCTGGTCCTGCTCGAACCGATCATGAACGTCGAGGTCACGGTCCCGGACCAGTTCACGGGCGACGTGATGGGCGACCTGAATGCCCGCCGGGGCCGCATCATGGGCATGGAAGTGAAGGGCAACATGCAGGTCATCAAAGCCCAGGCCCCGCAGGCCGAGATGTACAAGTACTCTAACAGCCTCCGCTCCATGACCCAGGGCCGCGGGTTTTTCACGATCGAGTTCTCGCACTACGAGGGAACTCCGCGCGACGCTGCCCAGAAGGTGATTGACGAGGCCAAGCGCGAAAAGGAAGCCGCGCAGAAGTAGCACGGCGTTCAAGACATCTACCGGCCGGGCCTCGCGCCCGGCCGGTCTCTTGACTTCGCCCCCACGCCGCCCTGCCGGAAGCTCAGCCGGGCCGAAGGAGAGGTGATGCCGCACGGGGATTGCGGCGATGACCGGAGAGTCGTCCGCGCGTCAACCGGGCGGCAGTTCTCGTGTCCGCGGACTCCCTCAATTGACTGAAAGCCGGACGTGGCTAGACTGGCAGGGTTGGTCCACTTCCTAGGCCAGAATCTCCATGCGACGACCTTCTGGGTAGTCGTGGCTGCTTGCGCTGTCTTGATCGCGGGCATCATCGCCCTCATCCTGTACAATCTGAGTCCCAGTCGGCGGTGGGCGAGGATGGTCGCGAGGAGTAGGGAGGTGATGCGACGCGACATGGACCGGATGGTGGAGTATTTCGACGGGCTGTCCAGGTCAGGGATTGCGGTCAGACAGCCGTTCGAACTCGGCCGTGCCGCCATGGCTGCGTGCGAGTGGAAACAGGCAAACGGGCACTTCCGTGAGGCAACGATGCAGGCGAGGGGGGCCGAGCTCGTTGCGCTCTTCAGCTTGACTGGGGTGTGCCACTACACTCAGGGCCATCTGGACCGGGCGCTAGCGGACTTCGAGGAGTCGGCCCGGCTGGCAGAGCAGTTCCATGACGTAAGTGGGAAAGCTCCGGCCCTCGGAAATATCGGGGTCATCTGGCACGACAAGGGCGAGCTTGACAAGGCGCTTGAGTACAAGCAGGAAGCGCAGGCGCAAGCCCACGGACTTGGGGACCAGTGGGCCGAGGCGCTCTACCTTGGCAACATCGGGAACATCTGGCGTGACAAGGGAAACCTCGACAAGGCGCTTGAGTACTATGAGCAAGCGCTGGAGCTTTCACGCGCCCTCGGGGACAAATGGGGCATGGCCAGCGACCTGGCCAGAATCGGGAGCATCTACCGCGACAAGGGAAGACTGGACAAGGCGCTTCTGTACAAGGAGGAGGCGCTGGCGATGGCCCGCAAAATCGGGTATCGGCTGGGCGTCGTCACCGTCCTGAGTAGCATCGGGAGCATCTATTACAATCAGGGCAGACTTGACAGGGCGCTCGTGTACGGCAGGGAAGCGCTGGGTCTCGCCCGAGAAACCGGGTACCGGCTGGGCGTGGCGACCGGACTGGGCAACATCGGTCTCATTCTGAAGGACAAGAAGGAGTACGCACAAGCCGTACCGAAACTCGCGGGAGCCCTGACCATCCTGCTGGCCAGCGGAGTCGCCGACGGCCCGCGGCAAGTCCTCACCGGTCTGGTCCGGTGCGAGAGCAAGCTGGGTCGGAAGCGAGTGGAGGAGCTGTCCAAGGAAGCCGGACTGGATGACCGAAGCATCGCCGACATGCTCGACCGGATCGACCAGATGCACAGGAAAAGGCCGGGACTGAAACGTCGCCGACCGGTCCGATCACCTAGAGCCGGCCGGTAGCGAGCGACCCGTCACGGCCGGGACGTCAATTCCTCAGGGGAAAACAGCCAGCGGCTGACGGCTTGCGGCACACAGCTCGCGGTTCATTATAATGAACCGGGTGACTTGGGCAGCAGGATGGATACCAGAAGTGCAGTTTCCTACACTATGAACTAGGGACTAGGAACTGGTGACTACGAACTCGCGCCGTTGGCGCGACGGCAGGGGAGACGCCGCCTGCGCGTCAGGAATCGCTTGTCGGGTCGCCGGGGCTTCCTTGGACTCCCGGGCAGGCTTTCCACTCCCCGGCCAGGGCCGAATAGAGTCTCACGTCCCGGTATGCGCCTTTGGCGTACCGGAACTGCCGGAGCGTTCCCTCGTAGCGCATGCCGGTTTTCTCCAGCACCCGCCGCGACGCCGCGTTGCCTGCCCAGCAATAGGCATCGATGCGGTTCAGGCCGATGGTGCCAAACCCGTAGCTGAGGACCGCGCGCGCGGCCTCGGTGGCAATTCCATTCCCCCATTGCTCACGGGCGACCTCGTATGCCAATCGCCCGCTGGAATGAACCCTGTCGAGTTCAACGAACGCGACGAGCCCGACCACGCGCGTGCTCTCCTTCAGGGTAATCACCCAGATCGGCGTTCTGTCCTCGGTCCGAAGTCCGAGCCACCGTCTGATGCTTTCTTCCACGGTGTCTTGCGAAGCGGGCGGTTCGGTTCGCATGTATCGATAGATCTCGGGGTTGGCCCGATATCTGTAGATGGCCGGGGCATCGGTGAGCTCCCAGGGCCTTAGAACAAGCCGGCTGGTCTCGATGGTCGGCGGCTCCAGGGGATCCTGCCTGATTCCCTTCTGTGAAGGCTCCGGCTGC
>CAYOCZ010000189.1:0-6538 GCA_964402475.1 uncultured bacterium
GACTCGCTGTCGAGTTGCCGGAGAGGACCGAAGCCCAAGTGCGCCCGAGGTCCGGGCTGGCCGCGAAGCACGGCATCGGGATTCTGAACAGCCCCGGTACGATTGACTCGGACTATCGCGGAGAAATCAGGGTCGTCCTTTTCAACACCTCTGACCGGGACCACAAGATTCAGCGCGGTGACCGCATTGCCCAGCTCATCTTCAGCGTCTTGACCGACGTCGAGCTGGTGGAAGCCGACTCGCTGTCCGATACCAGCCGTGGTCCCGGCGGCTTCGGCCACACTGGATAGCAGCAGCATGAGCAACTCCGGCCGGTCCCTGCGAATCTGCCTGGTGTCAGCCGCATATCGGCCCTACCCCTCGGGCGTGAGCGAGCACGTCCACCATCTGGCCGAGGCCCTGCGCGACTCCGGGCAAGACGTGAGCGTTCTCACGACCTCGTTCCCAGGGCTGGAAGAGTACCAGCCCTCGTTCCCGGTCACGCGCTTCGGCCGGGCCGTTCTCATCCCGGTGAATCGTTCCTTCACTACGGTCCCGGTCGGTCTTAGGCTGCCCGGACAGGTGAAACGCTATCTGTCCGAGGGAGGATTCGACGTTGTCCACTGCCATGGCGTCTTCCCCCCCGAGACTGCATACTGGGCCGTGCACTACTCAACGGCGCCGGTCGTGGTCACATTCCACACCTACCGCAGCCGAAACCCGGCCCTGGCTGCAGCCTGCTTCCGCCTGCTCTTCCGCGGACTCAACCGCCGCATCAGCGCGCGCATCGCGGTCTCGCGGGCCGGCCGGTCCTGGGCGAGCAAGTGGCTGCCCGGTGACTACCACATCATTGCGAACGGCGTCGACACGTCGCGGTTCAGCCCGACCGCGACGCCCGACCCGGTGTTTGACGGGCAGGGGCCCACGGTGCTCTACGTCGGCCGCCTTGACGAACGCAAGGGACTACCAACGCTGGTCGAAGCATTCCCGGCAGTAGTTGCGGAGTTGCCGGGGGCGCGGCTGGTTGTTGCGGGCGCCGGTCCGCTTGAGGACCGAGTACGACGCCGGTGCGCAGCACTCGGCATCGACAAGGCGGTGACCCTCCCCGGCCGCGTCGCGGCAGAACGCCTGCCCGGATTCTACTCGGGCTGCTCGGTCTACTGCTCACCCGCGCTGGGCGGCGAAGCGATGGGTATCGTGCTCATCGAGGCGATGGCCGCGGGCCGCCCGGTTGTCTGCTCGAACATCGCCGGCTACGATGAGGTCGTGACCGACGGACAGAACGGCATCCTGTTCCCACCCGGCGACAGCGCCGCTCTCGCCGCCGCGCTTCTGCGCGTACTCCGGTCGGACGAACTGTCGCGCGGTCTCGCGGCGCGGGCCCTGGTCCACGCCGCGGACTTCGCCTGGCCGCGCATCGCCCGACAGATTGAGCAGGTCTACCACGAGGTCATGACTTGAACAATCGGCTCCGTGTCTGCCTCGTTTCTGCGGCCTACCGACCATACCCTTCCGGCGTCAGTGAGCACGTCCACCATCTGGCCGAAGCACTGCGCGACCTCGGTCAGAACGTTGGCATACTGACGACTTCGTTTCCCGGGTTCGACGAGAGCCCTACCTCTTTGTCGGTCACGCGCTATGGCCGGGCAGTGCTGGTGCCGATGAACCGTTCCTATGCCACAGTGCCGGTCGGCCTCAGGATGGCCGGCCAGGTAAAACGCTTCCTCGCCGGGGGCAGCTTCGACGTCGTACATTGCCACGGGCTGTTCTGGCCGGAGATTTCCTACTGGGCGATTCGGCACAGCCGTTCGGTGAATCTGGTCACATTCCTCACGGCCGGCTTCAAGATCCACACGACCGGGTCAGGTCTTTTCAGAAGCCTGTTCAGGAACCAGCTCACCAGAATCCACGGTCGCATCGCCATCTCCCAGCGTGCGCGCGAGGCCGCCGAGCCGTACGTTCCCGGCGAGTTCCGGATAATCCCCTGCGGCGTTGACCTTCAGAGATTCCACCCGCCTTCACCTGCACCGGCCGAACGCCAGCCACATGTCCGTCGCGTTCTATTTGTCGGCCGCCTCGACGCGCGCAAGGGCATCGAAGTCCTGCTGCGCGCCTTCCCGGCAGTGACGAAATCGGTACCCGACGTACGGCTGTCAGTCGTGGGCGGCGGACCGATAGAGCTGCAGGCGCGCCGGACTGCCGATGAGCTCGGCATCTCGGCCGCAGTGGAATTCCTCGGGCCTGCCCGCCCTGAGGACCTGCCTCTCGCATATGCGGGCTGCGATGTGTACTGCGCGCCTTCCCTGGGCGGCGAAACCCTCGGCATCGTCCTGCTTGAGGCCATGGCCAGCGGCACGCCGGTGGTCGCCTCGCGGATTCCCGGATATCACGAAACAGTTCGGGACGGGATTGACGGCATCCTCGTTCCGCCCGGTGACCCCGAGGCCTTGGCTTCGGCGCTGGTCAGCGTCCTGACCAACGAGTCGCGGCGCAGGGCCCTGGCTGCTGCCGGGCTCGAACGCGCGCAGGAATACGCCTGGCCGAGAATAGCCGGTCGGACTCTCGAGTTCTATCGTGAGCTGCTAACGGCCGGCGCGGGCAAGGCGGGAGCTACGCCCCCGCACCCCAGATCCTAAGACGCACTCGCTGACAGCGAGTCGGCCAGCCGCTTGAACTGCTCACCGCTCAGGGTCTCGGCGCGCGCTGCCGGTTCCACTCCTGCCTGGTTCAGATAAGTCACCACGGCTTGCCTTGTCAGGTTCAGGCCCGCCACGAGGTTGTTGGCAATCGTCTTGCGGCGCTGGGCGAAACAGGCCTTGACCACGCGGCGGAACAGCGCTTCGTCCGGGACCGAGTACAGCGGCTGCTCCCGGCGGGTCAGGCGGAACGAGGTGGAAACGACGTCCGGCCTGGGCTTGAAGCACTCCGGCCTGATGTTGAACAGCCGCTCGCGGATGGTGAAGCGGTCGAAAAAGACCGAGAGCGCGCCGTAAGCCTTGGACCCGGGCACCGCGACCACCCGGTACGCGAACTCCCGCTGGGTAGTGAGGATCGCGACGTCCCAGGCCTGGAGAGATTCCAGCAGCTTGAACAGTATCTGCGACGACAGGTTGTAGGGCAGGTTGCCGAGTACCTTCAGGTGCCGAAACTGCCTGAGGTCGAAGTTCATGAAATCTGCGTAGACCACTTCCAGGTTCGCGTATCCGCCTAACTCGGTCCGCAATCCTCCAGCCAGCCGCTCATCAATCTCGACCGCGATAACCTTGCCGGCCAAGGTCACAAGCCGCCTGGTCAGCATTCCCTTGCCCGGTCCGACCTCGAGCACGGTGTCGCCTGGGCAGACACCAAGCGCCGCCACCAACTCGTCGGCCACCGGTTCGTAGGTCAGGAAGGACTGGCCGAACGCGCGACGGGGACGAAGGTGCTTCACGGGGCAGGATTCAGGGGGGCAAGAATGCCAGGATTCTAGGGTTCGAATACCCGGTCGGGACACTGGACTCCTTGATTCCTGGACCCCGGGGCTCCCAACTGGCGTGTTCTAGATTCGGAAACAGCGAAGAGCGTTTTCGCGGGTCAGGTCTGCGGCCTCGACCAGAGAGATGCCCAGCATCTGCGCCAGCTTCTCAAGTGTCAGCCGGATCATGGCCGGCTCGTTCCGCTGACCTCGGTTCGGCACCGGCGCGAGGTAAGGCGCATCGGTCTCGACCATCAGCCGGTCGCGGGGAGTCGCTTTCGCAACCACCTCCAGGCGCTCCTCGCCGTAGGTGATATTGCCGGAGAAAGAAATGAACAGACCCTTCTCGACCGCCCATTCCGCCAGCTTCTTGTCGGCGGAGAAGCAGTGGAGGACCCCGGAATAGTACCCATGATCGTCGACGATGCTCCGGGCCCGGCTGGCCGCGTCGCGGACGTGGATGATCATCGGCATGTCGAGCATCTTGGCCAACTCGATCTGGGCGTGGAACGCAGTCTCCTGGTTGCCGCGCGACGATATGCCACGGAAGAAATCGAGCCCGATCTCGCCGATCGCCTTGACTTTCGGCTCGATGCACAAGTCCTTGAGCGCCTGCAGGTCGAAGCTTCGGAACTGGTCGGACTCGTGCGGATGCACGCCCACCGCGCAGTAGACTCCTTCGAGATTGCGGCTCAGGGCGACGGCCTGCCGGCTGTCCGGCACGCTCTGGCTCACGGTCATCAGCCAACGGACCCCGGCGCTGTGCGCCTGCTTGAGCACAATCGCGAGGTCCGCCGAGAACTGGCCGTCGGTTAGATGGCAGTGCGAATCGAATATCTTCAGGCCTTCGGGGTTCTCTTTGGAACGGCGGGACATGGGTCAGGAAATCGGCGAGCCCGGCGCCGTTTCACGGTCGAGCGTCACGAGGGCAAGCTTGTCTCCACCGGTCGCGGCCAATAGCATACCGTTGGATTCGACCCCGCGAATCACCGCCGGAGCCAGGTTCGCGACAACCACAATCGACTTGCCGACCAGCTCCTCCGGCTTGTAAGCCAGGGCGATGCCGGCCACGATCTGCCGCTGCTCGGTTCCGAGGTCAATCTGCAGCTTGAGCAACTTGGTCGCGCCCTCGACCAGCTCCGCGCTCAGGACCTTCGCGACCTTCAGGTCCAGCTTCTTGAAATCGTCGTATGCAATCACCGTCTTCTCCTTCGGCTTGGGGCTTTCCGCTTGCGGCTTGTGGCTTGTGGCTTTGGACTCTGTCTTGCCCAGTTTGTCGACCTGCACCGCGATGGCCGAGTCCTCAATCTTGGTGAATAGAATCTCCGCCGGGCCCAGTTCCACGGGCAGCACCGGCTTGGCCGCGTCGTTCCATCCGCGCTTGCCGAGTCCGAGCAGCCTGCCCATCTTCCGGCTCGTGAAAGGCAGGAACGGGTAGAGCAGCACCTCGAGCGACGAGACCAGCCTCATGCAGACGTTCATCGTCCGGTCGCATTTCGAGCGGTCCTGCTTGAACGTCTTCCACGGCGCTTCGTGGTCGAAGTAACGGTTGCCGAGAGCCGGCAGGGTCATCACCTCGCGCGCAGCGTCCTTAAGCTGGTAGGCCTCAATCATCCGGCCGAGCTTCGCGGGGGCCTCGGCAATCGTCTTGAGCACCTCGAGGCTCTGCTCGTCGTCCGGGCTTGCTTCCGGCACCCTGCCTGCGTAGTTCTTCTTGATGAACACCGCGACCCGGTTCACGAAGTTACCGAGCACGTCGGCGAGCTCGTTGTTGTTGCGCGCGTGGAAATCGCGCCAGGTGAAATCAACGTCCCGGTTCTCGGGCAGGTTGGCGGCGAGCGCGTAGCGCAGCGGGTCGGCCGGGAACTGCTTCAGGTAGTCCGGCAGCCACACCGCCCAGTTGCGCGAGGTCGAGATCTTCTGACCCTCGAGGTTCAGAAACTCGTTTGCCGGGATGTCCTTAGGCAGCGCGATGCCCTCGTGGGCCATCAACATGGCCGGCCAGACAATCGCGTGGAAGACGATGTTGTCCTTACCGATGAAATGGACGAGCTTCGTGTCCGGGTCCAACCAGTAATCCTTCCACCGGTCCGGCTTGCCGATGCGCTCGGCCCACTCCTTGGTGGACGAAATGTAGCCGATGGGCGCGTCGAACCAGACGTACATCACCTTGCCCTTGGCCTCGGGCAGCGGCACCGGCACGCCCCAGGGCAGGTCGCGGGTAATCGACCGGTCCTGCAGGCCGCGCTTGAACCAGCCCTCGCAGAACCGCTTCACGTTCAGCTTCATGTCCGGCTTGGACGCGACCCACTCCTTCAACCGGCCCTGGAACTTCGACAGGGCAAAGAACCAGTGCGTCGTCTCGCGCACCTCGGGCGTGGCGCCGCAGGGCTTGCACTTCGGGTCGATCAGGTCGAACGGCTCGATCCACTCGCCGCACGCCTCGCACTGGTCGCCTCTAGCGCCCTCGGACTTGCAGTTCGGGCACGTCCCCTCGACGTAGCGGTCGGCGAGGAACATCTTGCACGACGGACAGAAAAGCTGGCGCGTCATCTTCGGCTGCAGAAAGCCCTTGGCGTAGACGGTCGTGAAGAAGTCCTGCGCGGTCTTGTGGTGTACGGGCAGCGACGTCCGGGAGTAGTTGTCGAACTCCATCCCGAACCCCTCGAACGACTTGAGGATTGATGGGTGGTAACGGTCGACGATCTCTCTCGGAGTGACGCCGGCCTTCTGGGCCGCCAGCGTAATGCCGACGCCGTGCTCGTCCGAGCCGCAGATGTAGACGACGTCCGAACCCTTCAGGCGGTGGTACTTCACAAAAATGTCGGCGGGAAGGTAGGCGCCGGCCAAGTGGCCGAAGTGGAGTTCCCCGTTGGCGTATGGCAACGCGCTCGTCACCAGTATCTTCAAGGCGCTAAGGATACACCCCTCGGCCGCTAAGTCAAGAACGCGGGCGGCAAACGGGGACTGTCCCTTCGCAGAGCCCTGTGCGGAAATGGGGACTGTCCCGCGGCGAGTCGGACGCGCTGCTTCGAGGGACTGTCCCCTTTTCCCGACGGCCTGACCCCACAGGAGAGCTGTCCCCTGTTTTGCGCAGAGGGTTAG
>CAYOCZ010000190.1:0-6528 GCA_964402475.1 uncultured bacterium
TCGTAGAACCTGTCCCAGCGGATGGTCGGCGCACCCGCGTTCCCCGCGACCGGAACCGGCACGGCCGGCGCCGGGCTGGGCATTGGGGTCCACCGGACAACCGGACTGGAACCCGACTCTGCGGTCGTGCTGTTGGTGTTCGCGAAGCCGACCGTGGCCAGCATCGCGACGCTGAGTATCAGGACTATCACAGTTCTGGGCATCTATCCTCCCTGCTTAGCTGGAGGAGGCATTCATTTTGCGGCGTCCGGCCGGCCTCCCGTTGCAGCCGGATGTCGGCTGAGAACAGGTCATCAGCTACATAGCCACCGAGCTCGAATGAGACCGCCTCATTAGACATCGCCCCTCCCCATCTGTCAAGCAGAGAAATACGGGGACGCTTACCCGGATTACCCTCCCGTCCATTTCACACGCCGCGCCTTCGGTGCGAGTTACCAGTTCCCAGTCCGCAGCTGGCAGCATCGGACTTCGCGCTTGCGGACTCCAGCCCTCTGCACGTCGCGCGGTTCATAGTGGCTAACCGCAAGCCGCAGACCGTCGGCCCGTCCCGGCGATTCCCGGCCCGCAGCCCTAGATTGACTTCCGGGTGGTTGCCGTTAGCATGTCGCACCCGAAAGGAGCAAACCGATGACCCGATGGGAATACAAGTTCGTGATGATTGACGTCAACCTGAGCCCGATTCTTCGCCTCGCCCGTTGGGGCGTAATGGTCCCCGGCGAGAAGAAGGCCCGCGAGACGATGGAGAACGTCGAGAAGTACATCTGTGAAGTCGGTGCCGAAGGCTGGGAACTCGCCGGCGTCATCAACGGGAGCGAGCACACCGGTATCATCACCCGTGCTGTTTTGTTCTTCAAGCGGCCACTCGAAGGTACAACCGCCGCGAACTAGGACCAGCACCGCCAGGACAGCCGCGCGCGCGCGTTGAAGTTCAACGGCCTCGACTACGTTCTAGTCGGCTTCGTGGCAACGGTTGCCGCCATCCAGTTTCTCCGCAGCACCAGGGATTTCTCGCGAATCCTGTATGAGTCGCTTTTCCTGGTCGGCGCGGTCGTGGCGGCTTCGTTGCTCCTTCGGCCGTTGGGAGCATTGACCGGGTTCTCGGCTCCGCTGCTTTTCGGCTGCGTCGGCGGAGTCCTCAGCGTGTTCGGCATAATCCTCGCCGCCCTCGTCAACCGCCTGGTGCCGTTCGGGCTCGGCGTATTCAACTACCTCTTCGGTCTACTGCTGGCGATAGCCTGCGCGTACGCGCTGGGGCACCTGGGCCTGCGAACGGCCGACCTTGCCATCTCGCCGCGCAACCGCGGATTCGACATGGCAGTCCGGCATTCGCTGGTGGCACGTGACCTGCTCTTCTTCAAGACGTTCATTGAGGTCCGCGCGTTTCTGCGCTTCACGCGCTGGAAAGGAATGTAGTCAGCCTCCGTCCCGCCCCGCTTGACCATCAGCACGTCATAGCTATCCTTGACACATGACTGGCGGATCCAACCGACCCTGCGGCGTTTCACCATCGATATCCGACTTCGTCGGCAATACGCCGATGATGGAACTCTCGGCCGAACACGAAGGCCAGGCCTGGCGCTTCTTCGCCAATCTCGAGTTCATGAACCCGACCGGTTCGAACCTCTGAAGGGAGACCACCAGAGTCATGACTCTGATCGAGAAACTGCACTCCGAAGTCGTAGGGATCGACATCCAGGTCCCGCTTCTTCCCGGCGGCACGCGCCCCTACGTGAACCTCGACAACGCATCGAGCACTCCAACTTTCCGGCCGGTAGTCGAAAAGGTAGACGAGTTCATGCGGTACTACTCCAACGTCGCCCGGGGCACCGGGCTGAAGAGCCAAGTCGCCTCCTGGGCATACGAGGAGTCACGCAGCACGATCGCCCGTTTCCTCGGGGCCGACCCGGCCGCCGACACGGTCATAGTCACCCGCAATACAACCGAATCGCTGAACCGGCTGGCCGCGCTGTTCCCGTTCAAGCCCGACTCCCTCGTACTCACCACCCTGATGGAGCACCATTCCAACGACCTGCCTTGGCGCCGCCGCGCCCGTGTGGTCCATGCCGGCCTCAACCCGGACGGTTCGCTCGACCTCGACGACTTCGCGGCGAAACTGAAGGAACTCAGCGGTAAGGTCGCGCTCGTGGCCGTCACCGGCGCGTCAAACGTCACCGGCTGGGTCAATCCGATTCACCGGCTCGCGCAGCTTGCTCACGAAGCCGGTGCCAAGATCGCCGTTGACGCGGCCCAGATCGCCCCGCACCGACCGATAGACATGCGCAAGCCGGACGACCCCGGGCACCTCGACTTCGTCGCCTTCAGCGGGCACAAAACCTACGCACCTTACGGCATCGGCATCCTCGCCGGCAACAAGTCCATCCTTCACGCGCACGAGCCGGCCCTGGTCGGCGGCGGAGTCGTTGACCTTGTCACCCTCAACTCCGCGGTCTGGCGCGGCCTGCCCAGCCGGGAGGAAGCCGGCACGCCGGCAGTGGTCGGCGCGGTGGCCATGGCCACGGCCATCAACCTGCT
The DNA here is from genome assembly GCA_964402475.1 of uncultured bacterium. Classification (GTDB taxonomy): domain Bacteria; phylum Hydrothermota; class Tepidihabitantia; order Tepidihabitantales; family Tepidihabitantaceae; genus UBA2258. Next base: position 2,533 of record CAYOCZ010000190.1, read on the forward strand.
TGAAGCCGCGGGCTGGGACGCAATCACAGAACACGAGGCCGAACTGACGATGTACGCACTCACCCGCATCAGCCGCATACCGGGCATCAAGGTCTACGGCAAGATCGAGGCCGACGACCTTGAGGACCGAATCGGGGTCATCGCCTTCAGCATGGACAGAACGCCCGCCCAGCTCGTCGCGGCGGTGCTCGCCTACGAAGCCGGAGTCGGCGCGCGCTGTGGGCTCTTCTGTGCCCACCCCTACGTTTTCGCCCTCCTGGGCATCGACGAACGCGACGCCGAGAAGCTGCGCGAAAGAGTCACTGGCGGCAACCCTGCGGACCTGCCCGCGATGCTGCGCGCCTCAATCGGGCTCTACAACGACAAGAACGACGTTGATGCGCTCTGCGACTGCCTCGAGGCCATCGCCCGTGGCAAGCACGAGAAATACGATTGCGACCCGAAAACCGGTGAGTGCCGGCCCCACGGCCGGCCTAGACTCAAACCAGCGGATTACTTCAGCCTGACCCCGCGCCTGCCCACCTAGTCTTGATGAACAGCGGCAGTTTTGCCACCGTCATCAACTGCATGGACGGACGGACCCAGTTACCCGTTATCGAGTGGGTGAAACGCAAGCACGCAGTCGACTACGTTGACAGTATTACCGAGCCCGGCCCGGTCCGGATTCTGGCGGAGTCGACGGACGTTCACGCCCTCGAATCTATCCGGCGTCGCCTGGGCATTTCGGTCACGAGACACGGCTCGACCCGAGTCGCGATTGCCGCTCATGCCGACTGCGCCGGCAACCCGGTTGACAAGGAGACGCAGTTAGGCCAGCTTCGCGCGGCCGCGGCCACGGTTCTCTCGTGGGGCATGGACGTCGGGCTCGACCTGCTCTGGCTCGGCGACGACTGGCAGGTCGAGCGCGTCGGCTAGCCGAGCCCGAACAAGTCGAGCGGGGGCGATTGGCCCCCGCTCTCTTTCTCAGTGCGATCCTGCCTAGCGCAACAGCATCAGCTTCTTCGAGATAGCACCGTTGGGCAGCACGACCTTGAGGAGATAGACGCCGTTGGCGAGATTCGCGGGCTTCCAGACAGTTTCGACCTTACCCGCGGCAGACTCACCGTTGGCGAGCACCGCTACCGCGCGGCCGGTCACGTCGAAGACCTCTGCCCGGACCCGGCCGGCCACGGGCACCGTGTACCGTATCTGCACGGAGCGGGAGAACGGGTTGGGCACGCAGGCGAGCCGAGCAGCGTCACGGCTTCCGCTCACGCCTATGCGTTCGCTCACGCCGAGCAGGTTGTCATACCAGGATTGGGCCGAGTCCGCGTTCTCGGCGAAGTTCGCGGCCGAGGTGCCGGCGACGAAGGCAAACGCGCACCTGTACGTTTGCCCCACCGGCAGGTCGAACGGCCCGACCGATGCGCAGGTCGACCAGTCGTAGCTGCGGCTGGAGCTGCGCTGGACGATGGTGCCGTTCAGGAACCGGTATTTCATGTCGTCCGTCATTGCGGTGTCGGTCGGGTAGACGTAGACTGCGTGGTCGACCGCGGACAGGTTGGAGAACGAAGCCGGTTCGAGTATCTTCACTCCGAAAGTCGGGTTGTCTCCGCTGGCCTGGCGCATGCTCATCGTCCGTCGCACCGTGTCGGCCGCGGCCTGGTCGACCGTATCCGGGCCGACGTCGAAGTCAGCAAACACGCCGGCATACAGGCCCTCGACCGGGCCGCTCCCGCCGTTGTAGATGTCGTACACTAGCACCCCGAAGTCGTCGTAGCCGGACGCCGCGGTCATGTACGAGTTCTGGACCACCGTGATGCCCTTGGGCGCAGCGTGACCGGAATCGCCTATCACACAGCGGAAACGTTCGTCACCCGAGCCCGGCGGGTAGACTACCCGAAGGCTGTCCTTGAGCTGGAAGTCGGTGTTGTAGGCCGTGGCCGGGTTGCCATAGAAGCGGTCGACCACGTACGAGGCGCCATTGCCCAGGGCCAGGCTTGAGAAGAAGAGCTTGCTGGCCGCGGCCTTGGGGTAGCAGAACCCGACACCCGCGTCGGCGGAGGGCGGTGCGTCATACCCGATCGAGCCCAGCGCCGTTACCGACAGCCTGCAGTACCCGGTGTCGTGGGTCATGACCACAGCGCCCGGGGTCGGCGGCACGCCGACGTAGAGCGTGAAGGTCGGGTCCCAGGAATCCTGGTCGCAAGTGACGTGGAGGGTGAACTGTATCTGGGAACCGGGCGGCGCGTTGCCGGCCGCGGTCACCTGGTATCGGTCGCCACGTGAGGTGTCAGCCGCGTTCATCGTACCATACCACGAGGTCGAGTCCGGCACCGTAATGTAGGCGGAATCCTCGCTGAGCATGCCCGCCACACTGGTCGCCGTCGCGTTGCCGACGTTTTTGAGCGTAACGTACAGGTCCACGGTCTCTCCGGGGTCGAGTTGGTGGTTGCCGCCGTCATCGACATAGGTACCCTGCACGACAAGGTACGGGGCCGGCGTCGCGGCGTATACCCTGACCGAGTCGGTCACGGGCAGCTTGTCCTGGGCGTAGGCGGTGACGGAAAGCCAACCCGGAGTCGAGGGCGATACCAGTATGTCGACGTTGCCAGCAGAGTTGGTCTTGGCCCTGGTGCATACCTCCCCTGCCTTGTATAGGCCAACCCAAGCCCCGTTCACCGGGTCGTCGCCGCTTGCCACGTTCGCGTGGAAGTTCGACGTGCCGGTCGGCACTGAATCAGGCGTTGTTACGACAAGAACACCGGGAACGTCGCTCCAGACGCCCATCACCGGCTCACCCAGCAGATTGTAGTCATAGAAGCACCAGCGCCAGACCTGCTGGGTCTGCGGCAGGTTCGCGTAGACGTCCTTGCCGCGCGCGTGGGCAACGCCCAGCATCCACGAGTCCTTCTGGATGAAGAAGTCGTAGAAGCGGACGCAGAGTTTCTCGGAAGGCCCCATTGAGGGCGGCGTGCCCCAGCCGTACCGCGAGTTCATCATGTTGGCCACCGAACCGCCGTCGGCGTTGTTCTGGAGCGTCACCGACAGGCAGCCCTGGTTCTCGAAGTTGCCGGAGATGCAGGCCATTGAGTTCAGGATGACCAGCTTGTCGAGACCGTTGGTCTGGGCAGCGGCCTCGGTCGTGGTGTATATCGGGGTGCTCTGGGCGGTGTAGAACCCGTAGACACCACCATGGGCCGCGGCGTGGCAGACGCCGTAGCCCGAGTTCACGGCGCTCTGGAACGCGGAACGCGAAGGAGACGGGGCCTTGGTGTCGGTCCAGCCGGCGGGCGTGATCCCCGCGATGGTGTCGGACACCGCTTCGCCGGTGTAGCCGGTGAAAAGGTTGACCCACGGCAGGTAGGCCTTCTTGATGTACCCTGTGTCCGGGGCCTTCTCGTAGCCGAAGACCTTGTTCACGAAGGTCTGCGCATTGGCCGCACTGGCTATCGGCGCCCGGCCCACGTAGACGTCAGCGTAGAAATCAACCGTGTCGTCGCCCGCCTCGCCGTAGATGTGGTCCCCGTCACCGTCCCACGACCACTGCAGGTCCGAGTAGTACAGGTCGGCGGGGATGTTGCCGGTGCTCCCGCTGACTACCGAACGGCCCCGGCGGGCCGGGATGACCGAGTGGGCGCCGGCCAACAGCACCCACATCGTCCCATGGTTTTCGTAGTAGTCGATGATGAAGTTGCGGATCTTCTCCTGCGTGTCGTAGCCCGAATAGGTGCTGGTGATCCATGATACGGTCTTGAACACGGTGATGAAACCCTTGCACGAGAGCCAGTCGGCCAGCGGCTGGAGCGTCGAAACGTAGCTGTCGGAGGTGATGATGACATACTCGGCGTCGGTGACGTCGGTCTGGCCCAACGGTGGCGCGAACTTCGTGATGTCGGACGAGTTTGAAACAAAGCTGCGCAGTTCCTGCTCGGCGACCTCGCGCTGAACCCGGCTCAGCGGCGTCGCGGCGAGTGAGTTCTCCTGGTAGGTCACGCGCAGAGACAGCGACGTGTA
>CAYOCZ010000191.1:0-6523 GCA_964402475.1 uncultured bacterium
CCCAAGACTAACATATAATAGGACGCTTGTCAAGACTTTTCGGCCGGACTCCTAGGCGATGGCCGACCTTCTTGGCCTCACATCAGCAGCAACGAATGCTGCCCGCGGAAGCGCGGGCAGCATTCGGGTAGGAGGCCGTTTGGCCTATTCGGTCAAGACCACCTTTCTGCTGAAGCGCTTGTTCTCTGCACTCAAGGTGCAGAAGTAGACCCCGGCCGGAACGCTACGCCCATGGTCGTCCGTGCGGTCCCATGTCACGCTGTACCGCCCCGGCTCGCGTTCACCGCGCAGCAGCGCACGAACCAATCGGCCCGAGGCATCCACGATACTCAGCGCCACCTGCCCGGCATGCGCGACTTGGAGTGGAATCCGTGCAGTGCTTCTCATGGGCATCGGCAACAGCGGGTCTAGCCCTGTTACCAACGGCTGCGCCTCGATACCTGCGCCCTGCTGACCGCCACCTTCCGGTGGAGATGTCAACCACGGGTCGTAGTCGATGAGGCCTACAAACTTCTCGGGGTGCAAGTCGGGACGATCGGTGCCCCACCAGTTGAGTTCTGCCATCAGCGGGATAGCTCCATCCGCGATCTGCTTTACCCACAGGACATTGTCAGACAGGATGCTGTTGTTGCCAGGGTCCTCCACAGTCCCGAGGTCGGGGTATGAACTGCCCTCGCAATACACGCCGTTCTGATGCCAGTCTACCATGTTCCATCGCACGTATGGATTCGACTCCTCGAAGCAGGCGATACCGTTGACAGCGTTGGACATCACCTCGTTGTGTCTCAACGACGGCGAAGATGCCCAACAGGCAATGCCACTGAAGTCGTTGCCGAGCACATTGTTGTGAGTCGCGTCTGGATTCGACCCCTCGAAAAAGGCAATCCCGTTGACGTGGTTGCCGTGCGCGGTGTTGTAGCCAAAGGACGGCGAGGACGCCCAAAGCGCGATGCCGGCTTGATTGAGATCGGAGACATCGTTGTTCTCGACGCTGACCCAGTTGGCCCCATCGATGACCTCAATCCCGTACGGCGTGAAAGGAGCGAAGAAGCCACCGACTACCTGGTTGTAGGTGATGCGGTGCGGCGCGCGACTGGCCGATGCCCCCTCAAAGGACACACCGGCATAGCCGTTGCGGCTGAGCGTGCAGACCAGTACGTAGCAGTGCTGGCCCGGTCCCGGCATCTCGTAGCGGACTCCGTAGACCTCATTGAGGGAGACCTCGCAAGACTCTACGCACATCATCCCCTGCTGGCTGTACGCGCCTGCGAAGAGGCATCCCCAGAGCTTCGACCGATTCGGATGGGCCAAGCCATCAGACGCCACATCGATGCCGCAGTAGGCAGCACGGATTTCACTGAAGTAGAACAGCGCCTCTGCGCCGTCGCGAACCCGGATTCCATACCAGTCGCCAGCCATCCAAGGGTCGTTTGGGAAACGCCTCGATGTGTACAGTATCGTATCTTCGGCGGTCCCGAATGACGTTAGCACCGTACCCGAGCCTTCAACGATGAAGTCTGTCAGATTAGGGTCGCCGCCCTCCAGGGTGGCGTCAGGGCTGAGATGGAACTCAACCTTCTTCCCTGCTGACATCGTCAGGGAACGCGACACCCGCAGGTCTCCGGTCACCAGTACGCCGGTCTCGCACAGAGACAGCGGCTCGAGGTCGACGTCGAACCACTTGCTCGAGGCGGCTACAGGGTCGAACTGCAGGCCGGGATTGTGAGTGGAAATCAGACTCAGGACGGTGGCTGTGTTCACGCTTCCCCAGTAGTTGCCGACCACGCATAATGGCGATGAGGGATGCGGCGATGCGTCCACGACGCCGTAGCCGTTTCGCATGAGCACATTGTACCCCGGGTCGTCCTGAGTGCCCATGTCCGGTGCTGCAGCAAGACCGCCGCCGTCGACCACAGCGTAGATGCCGTTGCCGACGTTGTCAGTCACGATGTTGTGTCTGAGTCGGTAACCCAGGTTGACGCAATACATGCCGCCACCCTTGAGAGGGGCCACGGCAGGAACTACAGAATTGGTGCTGACCACATTCGAGTCGATCTTCGTGGCCGGCGGCGGACGAAGGACCATGATGCTCCTGGCCGCTATGCCTCCGCCAGCGCGGGCGGTGTTAAGCTGGATTGTGTTGTCGACCATTTCGACATAGTCACAGCTCAGGTCGTAGACGCAGATACCTCCTCCGCACCCCAGATTGGCCGTGTTTTCCTCAATAGAATTCCCACGTATCACTATACCAGAATGGTAGGCACCGCGGAAGTAGATGCCGCCACCTCCGCCGAATGTCAAGGGAGGTGAGCCGGCAAAGGCAGTCGCATTGCCGCGCACGCGGTTCTCAATGACTGAAACGTACCCGCCGAGGCAGGTAATACCGCCACCGCAGGAATCGTTGAAGCCCCCGGTGACAGTGAATCCCTTCAAGGTGGCAGTTTCGGTGAACCTTATCTTCACCGTCGGGCCGTTCTGTGTGCCGTCGATGATGACATGGTCCCAACTCGGCTCGTAGCCCGGTGTCTGACCGGGCAGGAAGCTCCGATTGACAACGAGGATGCTCTTCCCAAGAAAGTCGATGTTCTCCTGATACGTGTACGGAAGCGGTACTCCTTCTGGCCCCCACACCGAGACCGTGTCGCCGTTGAAGGCGAGGTTAATGGCGTCTTGGATTCTGGGTATAGGTGGGACGTTCCAGACTGCGCCGGAAGCAATGCCTGCCAGGAGCAGCGCCACTCCAAGCACTACTGCGATTCTGCGGATTCTGAACTCACTCATTCTATCCTCCTTTAGACTTCACCTCTGAAGCACGAACTTAAGGACCTCTGTCCTGTCCCCTGCGGTCACCCGGCACAAGTACGTGCCGCTGGCCAAGGCTCTGCCTTTGCGGTCTCGGCAGAACCAATCTATCGCGTACTGCCCCGCGGCTTGGCATCTCTCTGCTTCTGACCATACCAGCCTGCCCAGACAATCGTAAACTTCGAGCCGGACGTGGCCAGGCATGCCCAGCCAATAGTGCAAACTCACGTAGCCTCTGGCCGGGCTGGATACGCTCAGGACCACGCCTCGGCTGCGGCACGGCTCCGGAGGCAGTTCTGACGCTCCGCTGCTGTCAGAAATGTGGTTGTAGTAGATGTCGGAATTGGGTGCGCTGTAGGTCATGCCGTGCCATGTGACCCATGGGCACCCCTGAGCATCTAGGCAGATGGATGGAAAGCCATCGTAGTACGCGCTGTCTCCGTCAAGCCGCTGCTCAGGCGACCAGGCTGTGCCATCGAAGTACGAGGCATACATCCGAAACTGGTCGGCCCCCTCGCCCTGCCGGTCCCAGGCTATCCAGACGCTGCCGGGCCTGTCTGCCGCGATTCCCGAGTACCATTCGTTGTAGTTCGTGGTCGTGTCCTGCGTTACCCTCACTGACGTTGTCCAGCCGGAGTCGCCGTTGCGCGCGTAGAAGATGTCTCTGCCGGCAGCCCCGTGTGCCACGCCGGTGTAACTGAGATGCATCATGCCCGTGCTGTCTATCACGATGTGAGGGTCGGCCCAGGATGGAGCCTTGATCTGACCCGTATCGTTGACCGCGACCGGCCCCATCCACGCGTTTCCGTCGTAGTAGCTGTAGTAGACCAGGTAGCGATTCGGGTCAACCCAAACCACATGCGGAGTGCCGGCGGAGTCGACCGCCACGTCGCAAAACCAGTGGTTGTCGCTGTCAGGTGGGCTGACTCGCATCTCAGGTTGCCACGTCTGTCCCGGCCCCGTGGTGTAACTCGCGTACACTCCGCACGGCGGCATCGGGCCGTCGTACCAGACGCACCAGACCTTGCCTCCACCGCAGGCGACTTTGGGCACCATGGCGCGGCTGCCCGAGTCAGGCACGTTCACGCGCACCTCTGGACCCCAAACGGAATCCTCCCAGTAACTAGCACCGATGTCGTAAGTGGAGTTCCCATAGTCGTTGGTCCAGGCCAACCAGGCACGGCCGTCGCAGTCAAATGCCAGCGATGCCCGCAGCCGGACAAGCGCGTTCGGCGCGTTGATTCCGACTCCGCGCTCCGGTTCCCACTCGTTTGCCTGCCATCTTGAGAACATCAGTGTAGTTTCGCCAAGCCCGGTGGGGCCTCGGGTCCACACAGCCCAAGGATGGCCCGTGTGGTCCATCTTGATGCAGGCCTGCTGGTCAGAAGTGTCGCCGTTCCAGCGGTTGATACGAGCTTCGCCAGCCCAGCCTGAGCCAAAGGCGACGGCGGCCAGCAGCGCGGCAGCAATCAGGGCGGCCAGAACCCGAGTTTCAGGCATTGTCCCAGCTTACTACGAAGATGCTCTTCCCTTGGAAGTCGACGTTCTCGTAGTACGTGTGCGGCGACGGGACCCCTTCAGGCCCCCAGACTGACACCGTGTCGCCGTCGTAGCCGTGGTTCATGCCGAGCTGGATGGTGTTCCAGTCAACCGGCACACGCACTACTACATTGGCTGGCGCGAGCTTGGGCTGCAGAGCGACAAGCAGAAGCGTTACCAGAAACAGCCTTGACTTCATTTGAACCTCCTAGGGCTAACGCCCCAGCAGTATCATTTTCTCGGTTACGAACTGACCCTCTGCCTGCAGCCGGCAGAGGTACACACCGGGCGCTAGTGTACCCCGGAATCGGGCTGTGTGCGCCCCTCTCGGCATGAGCTCGTCGGCGAGCACTGCCCTGCACCGTCCTGTCCCATCAAGAACCGTGAGTCTTACATGGGTTGTGGAAGCGATGTCGAACGAGACCGTCAGACCTAGCCCGCACTGCGGAGTTGCACATCGAAGTCGAATCCTGCAAGCATCAACGGCAGGTTGTGCTTCGGCAAGGCCGACTTCTGCGAATCGGTTGAAGAACACGTCGCCGTTGGACCCTGATCCATAGGGAATCCCGTTCCAGAAAACCCAGGGATCGTCGCTCGAATCCAGACACACAGCTGGTGAGCAGTCGTAGTACGAGCTGTCATTGTCCAGCCGCTGTTCCGCAGAGAACTCCTGCCCGTCGTAGTGTGCAGCGTACACCCGGAACTGGTCGGACCCTTCGTTCTGGCGATCCCAGACTATCCAGACGTTGTCCGGCGCGTTTGCAGCAATGTCGGAGTACCATTCATCGTACAGGCTGTCCCGAGTGACCATCTGACAGGGCGACCAGCCACTACCGTCGTTATGTGCGTAGAAGATGTCCCGGTGAGTCGCTCCGACCCGCGCGCCTGTGAGTGAAACGTGCATGACGCCGTCATGGTCAATCACGATGCGCGGGCTTGCCCACGGCGAGGCGAAGACGTTGGATGTGTCGTTCACCGGGGTCGGTGTGACCCAGTGCTCACCGTCGAAGTAGCTGTGGAAAACCGTGTACAGCGGATACGTGCACCAGACCACGTGCGGCGTGCCAAGTGTGTCGACAGCGACGTCGCACCACCAATGGTGATTGCCATCTATCGGGCTGACCTGCGTCTCGGGTCCCCACACTTGGGTGCTCTCGCTCCAGCGGCTGGCGTATACGGAGTACGCTGACATGTCAGTCAGGCCTCCATACCAGACACACCAGACCTGTCCGCCTCCGCAGGAGACCTTTGGCGCGAAGTCAACGTCGGTCGAATCAGGCAGGTTGACCTGTTGTTCGTCGCCCCAAGTCGAGCCATCCCAGTAACACGCCGCGATGTCCCGGTTGTTGTTTTCGTAGGCGTTGTGCCAGACGATCCAAGCCCCGTTCTGCCCATCGTTAGAGATGTCAGGTCGGAAGCGCCAATGAACACCCGGCGCGTTCGCACTTACGCCCCGCTGCGGTTCCCAGCCGTCGTAGCCCCAGCTAGACCAGTACAGCGTCGTATCACCGCAGTTCTCGATCCAGACCACCCATGGGTGACCGTGGGCGTCGATTGCCGTGGTCGGCTGGCCATCAAGCGTATCGCCATTTGGCCGATTGACCCGCTCCTGCCCGACCCAAGATGAGCCGAAGCAGAGAGTTGACAGCCCAAGCAGAACCAGGCAGCCAGGTATTGAGCGCATGTTCGCTCCCAGCTCCGGCTACTCTTGCACTGGTGTGAAGTAGAACTTCACCCGGGCCGAGCTCAGCGCCCCGCGGAGGCGGTCACGCTCGGCAAAGAAGCCACCGCCTTCCGCGTCCGGCCTCTTCAGGAACAGCCCGTGCTTTCCTCTTCCTTTCTGCCATTCGCGGACAGCCGGCGTTATGTTAAGAACGACAGGTTGTTTGTCACCCGGGAGTACTGTGAACAGCGCCCGGCTCAACGAGTCAAAGTCCCCACCGGCATGCTTCCACGGTTTGGTCCACGACACGTCGTCGCGCTTCCACGCCGTCTGGCAGGTGTGGGCGACGACCGTTACGTGAGTCGGACCGGTATCGCAAAGAAATGCGGGGAACTCGAGTTTGGCGAAGTCAACTCTGGCATTGAGCACCTGTTCGGGAACGTCTATGCGGAGCACTATTCGCCCCACATTCTTGTTCCGGAACGCACCGGTGATGACGGCGATGTCGCCGAGCGCCAC
>CAYOCZ010000192.1:0-6490 GCA_964402475.1 uncultured bacterium
GGGGAAGACCACAAACGCGAACGCCAGCTTCCACCCGGTCAGGTCCATCACAGCCGCCTCCCGTGGACCGAACGGACCGCGAACCCGACGCCCGTTTTCTTCTCCGCCAGCTTCTCCTCCTCGACGAACTGGAGCGCACCGGTCGGGCAGGTGGCTGCGCAACGCGGGCCCTCGGGCCGGTCGCTGCACAGGCTGCATTTCTGGGAAACGTCCCGCAGCAGCTCAGTCTCGATCACTCCGAACGGACACGCCAGCATGCACGAGCGGCAGCCGACGCAGTGGAAACTCGCCTGCCGCACGACCCCGCCCTGCTCGTCCCGCACAATCACCCCGAACGGGCACGCCGCAACGCAGAGCGGTTCTTCACAGTGACGGCAGGGCATCGGCAGGCTCACGGTCTCTGATACCTCGGCGTAGCGGATTCGTGCCTCGCCTTTGAACCGGCTCCGGCACGCGGCTTCACATGCCCGGCAGCCGATGCACAGGTCAAGCTTGACCACCAGTCGCTTCGCCACTACCCGACCCTCGCTATCATCTCGACCGCCGGCGCCGAGGTCCTGGCCGACTTCGCCACCTGCACCTGTGCCGGCGCAATCGTCGTCTTCCCTGAAACCGCATCCTTCGCCAGGGGGAACAGGGCGCGGTTCCGGTGGGCATTGACCCCGATACTCATCGCACCCTCAGGAACTGCAACAGTCACCCGCACCCGGAACTCGGCCTTGCCGGTCGCGCTTTCCACTTCCACGTATTCGCCGGTGCCGACACTGAGCTTGGCCGCGTCCGGCGAGGAAAGTCGAATCTCATCTTCGGCGTCGTAGAATCCGCCGATGCCGCTTGCGCGCTTCTCGCCCAGCAGGCAGAAACCGACCCCGACTGGCACCGGCCGGTGACCGGACAACGCGGCGACGGTCTTCTCGACCGCCTCGCGTGCACTCACCTCCGATACCGGGTCAGCCTGAAGCTCGGTGACGGCCGCCGACTCGCCCAAAACGCGAGCCAGCGGACGGGCGCCGCTGTACGCAGCCGCGACTGGATGACGAACTACCTCGCCCCAGTACGACTGGCCCGTGGACTCCTTTTCAAGTTCGCTCGGAACCGGAATGACCAACCCCGGCAGAGCGTTCTCCGGCCTGAAGATGCTGGTCACGATTCGAAACTGCACTTGACCGGTCAGCTCCGGCATCAACTCCGGGTAGCTGTAGGGGTACATGCCGCCGAACCAGAACACGGACTTGAGGTCGCCGGACCCGGCCTGCCGGCGGAACTCCTCGAAACCCGTCTTGCCGAGGGGGACGCACGCCTCGCCGAATCCGGTAAATGGCGCGCCGGCCTTGATGGCGACCAGCTGCGACATCAGGCTGTGTTGAACCGGGTAGTACACCCGGCCAAGATGCATCGCGCTGCCGACAAACGACGGGCCATTCACAAGCATCTGCGCCGCGTCGGCCAGTTGTCTCCCGCTCAGGCCCGACGCGGCGGCACACAGTTCAACGTCAATGCCCGGGCCTTTGTCCAGGCTGCCGGCCATGCCGAGCAGGCAAAAAACCTCGGTCCCCGGCCGCACCTGCAGGAAGACGTGCGCCTGCCCGGCCTGCCGGGTCCGAATCGAATCAATCACAATCAGCCGATTCTTCCGATCCGCATACCGCGCTTCCAGAATCGGCCCCGATGCGACCGGCGAGGTGCCGAACACGTCACCAACCAGCAAGGTTGTGCGCGCCGCCTTCACCTGCTCAATAGTAGCGGCCTTCACGCCGGCCAGCCGGTGCTGGAAGCAGTTGTCCGGTTCGACGTATCCGCAGACCAGGTTCGGCGTGCCCACGGCCCGGGCAAAACCCCATGCGAGCCGGACCTCGGACTCAGCCAGACCCCGGCTGTACACGACCGCCATCTCCTCCGGCTTGGCCCCGGCCATCGCTGAGCCCATGTACTGCATGGCATGGTCCCAGCTCACTTCTTTGCCGTCGAGCAGCGGGTAGGCCAGCCGCTTCGGATGGTCGACGACGATACTCGCGCTGTTACCGCGCGGGCAGAGCCTGCCCTTATTCACCGTAGCGTCCTGCGGGTATTCCATCCGGAACTGGTAGTCGGACGTCACGATCGACTCGCAGCCGTTGAGACAGAACGGGCAGGTCGTGCGTACGGCGCTCATACGAACGGGTTCTCGATGTCCTTGATCTGCGCCCAGGTGAGAACCGGGCCATCCTTGCAGGTAAGGTAGGGCCCAAGCCGGCAATGGCGGCACTGTCCGACGCCGCACGACATGTTCGTCTCCATGGACAGGTAGATGTTCTCACCCTGGAAACCGGCTTCCAGCAGCCGCTGGTTCACGAACTTCATCATGATCGGCGGACCGCAGACCACGGCGATGCTCGTCTTCTCGTCACAGGGTATCTCATCCATCAGGCACGTCACCACGCCGACCTTCTTCATCCACTTCTCATCGCTCACGTCCACCGAGAGGTCGACGTCGACCTTGGGCAGCTTCTCCCATTCCGGCAGCAGATGCCGGTACACGATGTCGTTGGGGGTACGCGCGCCATAGCGCAGGTAGATACGCTTGTACTTGTCAATCTCGTGGGTCAGGGCGAGGAATAGTGCCCGTAGTGGCGCCAGCCCCACTCCCCCGCCGACGATGTAGATGTCCTTGCCCGCGAACTTCTCCAGCGGATACGGCTTCCCGTAGGGCCCGCGCACGCCGACCGTGTCACCCGGCTTCAGGCCGAACAACGCACCGGTTGCCTTGCCGACCTTCATGATGGTCATCTCGAGGATATCCCGCTTGAAGTGTGATGAGGAGGGTGTGAACGGCGCCTCGCCGAACCCGGGCACGGTCAGCTCGATGAACTGTCCGGCCATGAACGGTATCTCCTGCTCGGGCTTCAGCACGAATGTCCGGATGTTCGGGGTCTCGTCAAAGGTCTTCAGGATGATTGCCGGAATCGCCTCGTATGGATTGCTCACAGCTCCGCCAGCACCTTCCTGATGTCAATCTTGCCCATGCACGCTTTGAAGCACCGACCGCACCCCGAGCAGGCGTACATGCCATGGTCGGTCTTGAAGTCTGAGAACTTGCAGATGAACCGGTTGGCGAACCGTTTCACGAACTCCGCGCGCGGATTGGCGCCGCCGCCGACCCGGGCATACGCGGCCAGGTAGCACGCATCCCAGACCCGGGTTCGGTCCAGGCCCTTCTCTTTGGCCTGGTCATATAACAGGAAACAATAGCAGGTCGGGCAGCCCATCAGGCACCCGAAACACTCGACACACTTCTCCGCATGTCGCTGCCAGAACGACTCGTCCTTCCGCCTGACGGCGACCGCGGCGGACAAATCCGGGCTTAAGGGCTGCGGGTTGATGCGGCTCAACGCTGCGACCGCTGACTCCCGCTCCGTGTCGCGCTTGGTAACCCGGGCATCGCTCGCGCCGACCTCTTGAAACAGCTCCGGCGCCACGCGGACTAGCTCCTGCCCGCGCTCACCGACCTCGAACAAGTACCCGTCATCGCTGACCGACAGGACGGCGTCCGCGCCGTCCCCGGCATAGGGCGTCAGCCCCAGCAGGTTGCAGAAGCAACTCTCCTCCGGAACCGGGCAGTCGGCAGCGACCAGAATCGTGTTCTTGCGACGTGCGATGTAGAACGGGTCTTTGAACTCGCCGTCCGTCAGAATCTTGTCGTGCACCTTGAGTGGAACGAGGTCGCAGTTCTTCACGCCCAGCAGCACCCGGGTCTTCGACTCGGTCGGCTCCTGCTTCTCCGGGAACGCGCCGACCTGCTCCCGCGGGGCGAACATGAAAGACTTCACCGGCTCCGAGGCACGGATTCGCCTCAGGGCCGGCGTGATGACGTCGGCTCCGGAGTCCAGGTCCGCCGGTTTAAGTCGATGCCAGTGGACCTGGTCCTCAAGCTCGATCGGTACGTAGACGACGAATCGCTCCAGCAGCTTCGACAGCCACTGGTTTCTCTGCGAACTGGATAGCAGGAATGGGTCCAAGGAAAGCTAAACTACAAAAAGCCGCCGCAATGTCAAGCGGAATTTCGAAGAATCGCCGCACACCGCACAGTCCGGCTTGACTCAGGCACATCCCCGGGCGACAATCTGCCCATGCACATCTGCCCCGGACATCGGTCGTGCTAGATGGCAGCCGGCAACCGACTCCCGGTTGACCCGCTGGCAGTCCTCGAGGACCAGTGCCTGTCCTTGCTGGTCGTGCGCCAGGGAACGGAGTTGTACCGGTCATTCCGCGACGGTGTCCGGCCGCTGCTCGAGCTGGCCTCGTGGTTCCCGGGCGGGCTCGATGGCGCGACCGTTGCCGACCGCGTGGTCGGCGGCTGCGCTGCACGAATCTTCGACTATCTGCGGGTGGGTCAGGTCATCGGCCTGACCGGGTCGATTTCGGCGGAGCGCGTCCTCCACGCCGCCGCTATTCCGTACTCCTTCCGTATCACGGTGACCGAGATCCGCAACCGCGACGAGACCGGCCCGTGCCCGTTCGAGCAGCTCAGCATCCTGCATCCCAACCCGCTCGAACTCATCCCCGCCATCGGCACCAAGCTCGCTGAACTCGGCGCGCAGCGGCCAGGCAGCCTCTGAACCGGGCCAAAACCACAGAGCACACAGAGACAACAGAGGGTCCGGATCGGACTCCGACCTCTCTACGACTCCGCGTTCTCAGTGTCCTCTGTGGTTGGCTCCGAGTCTGTGCCGTGGTTGCCCGGGTTCTTTGACTTTCCCCTATCTGCCGGTAGTATCATCCCGTCGATGGAATTCGGTAGAATCTGGGCCGAGATCAACCTGGACGCCCTGAACAACAACCTGAACGAAGTCCGTCGCCGTGCCGACAACGGCAAGGTCCTGCTGGCAATCAAAGCCGACGCCTACGGCCACGGCCTGCGCGAAGTCGCGCAGGAGGCTGCGGACCGGGTCGACTTCTTCGGCGTGGCCAGCACGGAAGAAGGCATCACCCTTCGGCTCGGCGGCATCAAGAACACGATACTGGTCCTCTCGCCCGTCCCCTACCACGAGATCCCGGCGCTCTTCGAACACAACCTGACGCCGTCCGTGACCGAGACCGAATTCGCCCACCGGCTCTCCAAAGAAGCGGTCAAGCGCGGCGCGTCCATCGGCCTTCACGTCGAGGTCGACACGGGCATGGGCCGCACCGGCGTCGACGAAGAAACGGCCGCGGAATTCGTTGCCGCAGTCGCCGGGCTTCCCGGTCTGGACATCGACGGCGTGTTCACCCACTTCCCGGCCGCGGACTCAGACCTGGATTTCACGCGCCACCAGCTCCAGCTCTACGAGAGAATGATGGCGCGGCTCAACCGGCTCGGGATATCCGGCTACCTGCGCCACACGGCCAACACCGCCGGGTTCCTCAACCTCCCCGGCTCCCGTTACGACCTCATCCGGCCGGGCCTCATCGTCTACGGTATCCTGCCGGACAGCTACCAGTCAGGGTTTCGCTCCTCGGAGTTGAAACTCACGCCGGTGATGAGCCTGCGCAGCCGGATTGTCAACCTGCGCGACATCCCATCGGGACGCTCACTCAGCTACGAGCGCAGCTACTTCACCCGGCGCGACTCCCGAATCGCCGTCATCACCGCCGGTTACGGCGACGGCTACCCCTATTCGCTCAAGAGCCGGGGCAAGGCAGTAGTCAGGGGCAGCCGCGCGCCCATTGTCGGCAACGTCTGCATGGACCTCACCATGCTCGACGTCACCGACGTCCGCGACGTACAGATTGGAGATGTCGTTACCCTGCTCGGTTCGGCCGACGGCGACACCATCACTGCCAACGAACTGGCCGGATGGGCCGAGACAATCTCCTACGAAATAACGTGCCGGGTCAGCCCGCGCGTGCCGCGCGTCTACTTGCGCGGCGGCAAGGTCGAAAAGACCCGCACCCTGCTCGACCATTACAACCATGGATGAAAACCCAACTCCAAATCAGATGACGGATGCAGTGTCCTTGAGTTCTCACGTCTTCCAACTGGCAACCGCGGCACTCGTCTACATGGGCGCGGCCAAACTGCCAGGCACCGAGAAAGTGGAAGTCAACCTGCCCCTGGCCAAACTGACAATCGACACCCTCGACATGCTCAAGGCCAAGACCGAAGGCAACCGGACTGCCGACGAAACGTCGCTGCTCGACGACGTCCTCTACCAACTACGGCTCTCCTACGTCAAAGCCGAGTCCGCCCCTCCTTCCGAGCCTGCGACCCCGCCGGCCGACAAACCGGCCACCTGATTCCGACCCGGTAACCGCCGTCCTCGGAAGACGAGCGCGCTGACTCGCGCAGAACGTGCCTATCGCTTCGGGCGCGGGTCCGGCGGAAAGGACTCGGCCAGCTCGCGGAGGCGGGCCATGGCGATTCCGGCCAGCTTCTGCGCGAGAGCGGTATCGAGTCCCAACCGAATCCAGCGCGGTTCGAGGATGTACTCCTCCAACTGCCGCCTCTCCTCCGAGCTACCCGGCGCAAAGCTCA
>CAYOCZ010000193.1:0-6440 GCA_964402475.1 uncultured bacterium
ACACCCGGCCCGACCCTTCCTCTAGCTAAGTTACACACGAATGAGCATACTACCCCTGTTTATGGTTCCTTGACAGTACGTCCGAGCGGGTCTAAGATTCTAGTTCACCAATGGCGACAGTCTATTCGTCGGCTGAACTGCTCGAGCAGGTTGAGGCGCTGAGCGGTCAAACCGTCAGCGACTGCTATCAGTGTGGCTGCTGTACATCGGGTTGTCCGATAGGTGAGGCGATGGACCCACCGCCCAGCAAAGGAATCAGGCTGCTGCAGTTGGGCAGGGCCGACGAGCTGCTGGGTTCGGATGGGATATGGATGTGCGCGAGTTGCCTTGTCTGCGGGACCCGCTGCCCGAGGGGGGTCGACTACGCCAGGATCGCTGAGGCCTGCCGCGCGCTGATTCTTCGGTCCAAGCAGAGCAGGGTGGACCCCGACACTGTAACCGCCCCGGAACTGGAAGAGATACCACAGCAGGCATTTATCGCGGCTTTTCGTAAGTCCTCGGTATGACCAAATACACCTACTACCCGGGCTGTACGCTCTACACCAAGGCACGGAGTCTGGATCTGTGCGCGCGCAAGGCGGCCGAGAAGGTTGGATTCGAACTGGCTGAGATGCCATCTTGGAACTGCTGCGGGGCCATCTACAACGCCACCAGCGACGACCTTGCGGCCCAGGTCGGGCCGGTCAGGAACCTGGCCAAGGCAAGCCAGATGGGTGACAAGTTGGTGACTCTGTGCGCCGCCTGCTACAATGTGCTCAAGCGGGTGCAGAACCGGCTGGAGCAGCCGGGCAACGAAGTCGAGAGCGAGCGCCTCAAGACCTTTGTGGACGAGAAGTTTGAGCAGCCGGTCAAGGTGCTGCACTACCTCGAAGTGCTGAAGCAGGAGATTGGCTGGGACGCCATCAAGTCCAAGGTGGTCAAACCACTGGCCAAGCTGAAGGTTGCGTCCTACTACGGGTGCCTGATGGTCCGGCCGCGTGAGGTGCTGGAATTCGACGACCCGGAGAACCCGCAGGTGATGGACGACCTGATGCGCGTACTCGGGGCCGAGCCGACTCGGTTCGACTTCAAGGCTGAGTGCTGCGGCGGATACCTCGTCGTGAACCGCAAGGACGTGGCCAGGTCCGCGTCGAAGAAGATACTGGACAACGCTAAGACCTGGGGCGCGGAAGCGGTTGTCACGACTTGCCCGTTGTGCCAGTACAACCTGGACAAGCTGCGGCTGATGACCGACGACTCTCTGCCCGTGTTCTACTTCACGCAGTTGCTGGGTGTTGCCGTCGGGTTGGCACAGGACGAGCTGGGGTTGGAGCATAGTGCCGGAGACCCGGCTGGGTTTCTGAAGGCGAAAGGCCTGCTGTAACATATGGAAGAACCGGTCCGGCCACCCGGGAAGCAGCGACCACGGGTCGGCGTGTTCGTCTGCCACTGCGGTATCAACATCGCCGGCGTCGTGAAGATCCCCGAGGTGCTGGAGCGGGTCGGCACGATGCCGGACGTGGCCGTCACCAAGGACTACAAGTACTGCTGTTCAGACCCGGGGCAGCAGATGATCCGCGACTCGGTCAAAGCCGACAAGCTGGACCGCGTTATTGTTGCTTGTTGTTCACCGACCCTGCATGAGACCACTTTCCGCAACGCCTGCGCCGAGGCCGGGCTCAATCCATACCTTTGCGAGATTGCCAACATCCGCGAGCAATGCTCGTGGGTAACCGAGGACAAGGACGAGGCGACAACCAAGGCAACCGAGATCATCCGCACGACAATGGTCAAGGCGGTCAACGACCAACCCCTGGAGTCTATCACCGTGTCCATCAACAAGCGGGCGCTCGTCATCGGCGCCGGGATTGCCGGTATCCAGAGCGCGCTCGACATCGCCAACGCGGGGTACGAAGTGGTGCTCGTCGAGAAGGAGCCTTCAATCGGCGGGCACATGGCCCAATTGTCCGAGACTTTCCCGACCCTCGACTGCTCGCAGTGCATCCTGACCCCGCGTACGGTCGAGACCGGCCGCCACCCGAAGATAAAGCTGATGACCTACTCGGAAATCGACAGCGTGTCCGGGTACGTCGGCAACTTCAAGGTGAAGATACGGCAGAAGGCGCGGTACGTCGATTTCAAGACCTGCACCGGCTGCGGCGTGTGCCTCGAAAAGTGCCCAGGGCGGAACGAGTCGTGGTTCGAGTGCGGGCTGGTCAAGGGCAAAGCAATCTACCGGCTGTTGCCGCAGGCCGTGCCGAACCGGCCGGTAATCGACCCCGAGGCTTGCATCTACCTGACCAAAGGCAAGTGCGGCGTGTGCGCCAAGGTTTGCCCGACCGGCGCCATCCGCTATGACGACACCGACACTTTCGTCGAGGAAGAGGTCGGCGCGATTGTGCTCGCGACCGGCTACGAGCTGTTCGACGCGACGAAGCTCGGGTCTTACGGCGCCGGGACGGTGCCGGACGTGATTGACGGGCTGGCGTTCGAGCGGCTGCTTTCGGCCTCGGGGCCCACTTCGGGCGAGGTGAAGCGGCCCTCGGACGGGAAGGTGCCGAAGAAAGTAGTCTTCGTCCAATGCGCCGGGTCGCGCGATTCGACCGCAGGGATGCCCTACTGCTCGAAGATATGCTGCATGTACACGGCCAAGCAGGCTATCCTCTACAAGCACCGGGTGCACGACGGCGAAGCCGTCATCTGCTACATTGACGTGCGGACCCCGGGCAAGGGGTTCGAGGAGTTCTACAAGCGCGCGACCGATGAGGGCGTAAACTACATCCGGGGCAAGGTGTCGAAGATCTTCAAGCGCGGCGACAAGGTGGTGGTTTGGACCTCGGATACGCTGGCGGGTCGCAAGGTCGAACTCGAAGCCGACTTGGTCGTGCTTGCGACCGCGGTGGTGGCAAACCCTCACGGCGTCGCCCTCGCGCGGAAGCTGAAGATCCAGATTGATGCCCACGGTTTCCTGACCGAGGCGCACCCGAAGCTCAGGCCGGTCGAGACCCTGACCGCCGGGTTCTTCCTGGCCGGATGCGGCCAGGGGCCGAAGGACATTCCCGAAACCGTGGCGCAGGCGTCGGCCGCGGCGGCCAAAGTGCTGGTGATGTTCGGTTCGACTCGGCTGCTGCATTCACCGACCACGGCCGAGGTTGACGAGGAAATTTGCGTGGGCTGCGGCTACTGCGAGCGGACCTGTGCGTACGATGCGATCAAAGTCGACCCCGTCAGGAAGAAGGCGGTCGTGAATGCGGTGCTCTGCGAGGGGTGCGGTGCGTGCGCGGTCGCGTGCCCGTCCGGCGCGATGACGCACAAGAACGCCACCAAGAAAACAGTCTACGAAATGGTGGATTCCTTCTAGGACGCGATGGCAGACGAACAAGCGCCCGTGACCGTCCCCGGGCAGAAGAACGGGCCGGTCGGCGCCGTGCTTGTTGTCGGTTCCGGCATCGGCGGTATTCAGTCGTCGCTGGAACTGGCTGATGCCGGGTTCAAGGTCTACCTGCTGGACGAGGGACCGGCCATCGGCGGCGTGATGGCGATGCTCGACAAGACATTCCCGACCAACGACTGCTCAATGTGCATCCTTTCACCCAAGCTCGTCGGCACCGGCCGGCACCAGAACATCGAGCTTCTGAACTACTGTGAACTGCTCGGCCTTGAGGGCGAACCCGGGCGGTTCAAGGCGCGGATTCGCCGAAAGCCACGCTACGTGCTGCTGGATAAGTGCACGGGTTGCATGGACTGCATAAAGGTCTGCCCGGTCGCAGTGCCGGACGAGTACAACCAGAACTTGGCGATGCGCCGTGCGACCTACAAGTTGTATCCGCAGGCGATTCCCAATGCGGTGGCGATCGAGAAGAACGAGGCGAAGGCGCCGTGCCGGTTGGCCTGCCCGTCCGGCGTGAACGCGCAGGGTTACGTAGCGCTCATCTCGCAACGGAAGTTCAAGGAAGCCTACGAACTGGTGCGCGAGCGGTTGCCGTTTGTGGGTATCTGCGGCCGCGTGTGCCACCATCCCTGTGAGCAGGAGTGCAATCGCAAGGACTATGAGTCACCGGTTTCCATCCGGACACTGAAGCGGTTCGCCGCCGATTACGTATACGCCGGCAAGGTCGAGTACCCGGTCATCAAGCAGCCGGCGGCGGAGCGTCCTGAGAAGGTTGCGATTGTCGGCGCCGGGCCGGCCGGGCTCACTGGCGCGCTGGATCTGAGGGTCAAGGGCTACAAGGTGACCGTGTTCGATGCCGCGGACCAGCCGGGCGGGATGATGCGCTGGGGCATTCCGGCGTACCGCCTGCCGCGCGAGATTCTGGACCGGGAAATCAAGGACATCATCGATACCGGCGTCGAGTTGAAGCTCAAGAGCCCCGTTAATGGGACCGCCGGTATCCAGGACCTGCTTGGGCAGGGCTATTCCGCGGCGTTTGTGGCCTTGGGTTGCGCCAAGAGCCGGACCCTGAAAATTGAAGGAATGGACCTCAATGGCGTGCTGCACGGCATTGAGTTCCTGCGCGACGTCAACGCCGGGAAGAAGCCGGGAGTCGACAAGCGGGTCGTGGTCATCGGCGGCGGCAACGTGGCGGTGGACGTGGCGTTGTGCGCCCGGCGGCTCGGGGCCGAGGACGTGACGATGGTCTGCCTGGAGTGCCGTGAGGAAATGCCGGCCCACGAGTGGGAGATCGCCGACGCGCTGGCCGAGGGCGTGAAGCTCAACCCGTCGTGGGGGCCGCAGGCGATTGCCGGCGAGAACGGAAAGGTGACCGGCTTGAGGACTCTTGAGTGCACGCGGGTCTTCGACGACGCGCACAAGTTCGACCCTCAGTTCGGCTGCGTCGAGGGGTTCGTGCCGGCCGATACCGTGGTTCTTGCCATCGGCCAGGCGGTTGACGCCGACGGGTTTGAAGGCTTCGACCGCGGGCCCGGTGGGACGTTCAAGGTCAACCCGCTGACGCTCGAAACCGGGATGCCCGGCGTGTTTGCTGGCGGCGACATGGTCTCCGGGCCCGCGTCGGTTATTGAGGCGGTCAACGCCGGGCACGAGGCCGCGATTTCAATCGACCGGTTCGTCAACCGGCAGGATTTAACCGAGGGGCGCGAGAAACCAAAGGAGCAGGCCGCAAAGGCCGAGGACTCGGCCGCAGTCCGGGCCAAGATTGAGAAGCGCGACCGGACCGCAGAATCCTCACTGCCGGTCGCAGACCGGGCCGGCAACTTCCGCGAGGTGGCGCAGGGCTTCACCGAGGAGCAGGCTGTCGCCGAAGCGCAGCGCTGCCTGAACTGTGGCATCTGTTGCGAGTGCCTCCAGTGTGTCACCGTCTGCGAGGCGAAGGCGATCGACCACTCGCAGACCGCGTCCGAAGAGGAACTCGAAGTCGGCGCGGTCGTACTATCGGCCGGGTTCAAGGAATACAAGCCGACCGGCGAATACGGCTACGGCTACGGCCGGTACCCGAACGTCGTGACGAGCCTCGAATTCGAGCGCATCCTGTCCGCCTCCGGGCCGTACGAAGGCCACGTGAAGCGGCCGAGCGACTTGAAACAGCCGAAGAAGGTCGCCTGGATTCAGTGCGTGGGTTCGCGCAACGCCGAGCACTACTACTGCTCGTCGGTCTGCTGCATGTACGCGACCAAAGAGGCGGTCATTGCCCGCGAGCACTGCGGCGGCAACCTCGACTGCCACGTTTACTACACGGACATGCGTTGTTTCGGCAAGGGCTTTGAGAAGTACTACGACCGGGCGAAGGACGAGTACGGCATTGGGTTCCGGCGCTGCAAAGTAAGCGCCGTAAGCCGGGTTGAGGGCAGTGAAGACCTCTCGATTTCCTACGAGGACGAGGCGGGCACGCTCAAGGAAGAGCAATACGACATAGTCGTACTCTCCACCGCGCTCGCGGCCAATCCGCGTGCGGTTGAGATGGCAAAGCGCATTGGCGTAGCCACCGACGACCAAGGGTTCGTGAAAACCGACCGGTTCGAACCGGTGCTGACCGACCGGCCCGGCGTCTACGCCTGCGGCGCGCTGGTCGAGCCCAAGGACATTCCCGAGACCGTGACCGAGGCGACCGGCGCGGCCGGCGCAGTAGCGGTTCTGCTCGCCCCGGCCCGCAACACGCTGGTCCGGCCCAAGGTGTACCCGCCGTTCCGTGACGTGTCGGGTGAGGAGCCGCGCATTGGCGTGTTTATCTGCAACTGCGGTATCAACATCGGCGGCGTGGTGAAGGTGCCGAGCGTGGTGGAGTACGCCCGGACCCTGCCCGACGTCGTTTTTGTCGACGAGAACCTCTTTACCTGCTCTCAGGACACGCAGCAGAAGATCCGTACCGCTATCGAGGAACACAGGCTCAACCGCGTCGTTGTCGCGTCCTGCACGCCGCGGACGCACGAGCCGCTGTTCCAGGAAACACTGGCCGAGGCCGGCCTGAACCCGTACTTGTTCACGATGGCCAACATCCGTGACC
>CAYOCZ010000194.1:0-6435 GCA_964402475.1 uncultured bacterium
TTTCCTCCACGTGCTGATGCGGATGCAGCGCGACGCTATCGCCGACCTCCTTCACGGTCAGGACCGTGCGGACAGGAGGAGGTTCACCATGCGCGAGTGGGTCGCCCCACGGGCCGGTGACCAGCTTTCCGCCCAGCGCGTCGGCGCTCCAGAGGAGTCCATGGAGCACGTATCGTGCGCCATCCACGCACAGGACTTCGTCGTCATCCGAGAATGCAGCGCCGCAGTTGGTGCACTCGTAGGATATGCCGCGCTTCGCTTTCGTCTTCGGGCCTCCGACGCACATGGCAACTGGAGTCTCGTGTCTCGTTATCTCGTGCGAACCACACCACCGACACGGCCTACGACGACGGTGTGCTGTAGCCTTGGCTTCGGTCTTCACTCAACCTCCTTGGTTGGACGAACGTTCTAGTAATGCCAGAGATGACTCTCATCCTCAACTGAGCTGAATTGAGCTGACTCGCGCAAAGCGCGACCAAGCTGCTCGCGTAGATGCATCTCACCTTCGATTTGGCATGGACAGACTGAGTCATTGACTAGAATCTTAGGCCTCTCCATCGCGCAATCAAGCGCAATTTCGCGCTTGACGCGCGTTCCGGGCATCAGCAATCTATTGCTGTGTCCCCCGACCTACCCGTCTGAGGCGGCACAAATGCGGCACAGGCAGAAGTCAGCCGGGTCGAAACCGAAGGACCTGTGAGACACCGACCGAAAACACACGGGGGCTAGTGGCGGTCGCGGAGCTTCAGGTAGTACAAGAAGATTGGGTCCCCATGTGAGCCAAGCGTCTCGACACAGACCATGTACTCCTTGCCCGGCCTCATCTCAAACATGTCGTCAAACGGACTCCTTTCCCAACTCAGTCTGGAAGATTCCGCATACTGGAGAAAGCACCACCCTTCGGAGTCTCTAATGTCATCCAAGACGCGGAGACCCCTGAGCGTCCTCACGGCCGCCATCTCTCCCTCGGCCCGCAGTGAATCATCATCCAACATTCGCCTACAGACAGCCTTGAGCTCGGCCTGCACTACGCCGCGACCGGACGAATACCCTCTCTCGTATCCTACCGAGAATGCCGGGTCATAAGTAGCCGTCCTTGCCTGAAACAGTCCAATTCCAGCTGCGAGGACGAGCAAAGTGGGGACCGCCACCCGTCGAAGAAAACGATACCACAGCAAGCCAAAAGCGTCACGCAAGGTCTGTGGCTGTCGGGCCGAACCCGGGTCGTCGTCAGGAGGTGTAGACGGACTAGCGGACATAGTGCACGAGGCCGTCGATTCCAACGTAGTACCACCTCCCCGCTCCGGGCCACGACGTGACCACGGACGGGACCACGAAGCTCGGAACCAGCATCGTATCAAGCTCCGGCCTGCTAGCTCCAGAGCAGAGCCGGCTGGCAGGGACCATGGAGAAGCGGCAGAGCACCCATCCGCTGGGCGGGGCCGCTGTTCCGTCGACGTCTTCTCTGGCCGCCAGCCGGGGATCGAATCGCGGGGCCGCAGTAGGGTCTACACCCGCCGCAGCAAGAGTACGGGCGAAATGGTAGTTGCGGATTGAGTCTGCAATCAGTTCTGTGGTCAATAGGGTGTCTACCTTGCCGGAGAAGCGGCCGCGGAGGAGTGGATTGGTCGTGCTGGTGATACCCAAGAGCGCCTCCATCTGGGCGTCGGCACGTCCCCTGCGGAATCCGCTGTTGTAGCCTGCCTTTGCGAAGAAGTGCCGGCCGGTGACATAGCTGCCAATCAGCGTAGCGATGATGAGCAATGGGTACGCAATCCACCGCCCCAGACGAGTCCAGATGAGTCTGATGGCCCCCGATGCTGAACCGGCTGGGCCATGCGGCTGCGGCTGCATATTGTCAGGGGGATTTCGGGGACACGGTACTTATTTCACTCCGAGGCGCGTCAAGCCCAAGCTGACGTCCGCGTTCATCGTCAATAACATATCCGGGCCGGGACGGAAGTCAAACGGCGAGGAAAGGAGTCGAGGGGTCGCGCCCGACCCACTCCCGCGTCAGTGGCGCGCCGCGACTCGCGAGGTCTTCTTCCGCATCTTGCGTCGCCGCCGAATCACAGGCGCCAGAGCTCTCAAGGCTTCGTTGACCGCGATGCCGTCCGGGAAGACGTCAAGGACATCGTGCCCGACCACAACGACGTTCGTACCTTCGGCATATCGCGCCGCGGTTCTGCCGCGTGCCGCCCCGGAGAAGTCATATTCTGGGCGCATCGTATCGTGGTCGCAGGAATCGCTTCTATGGTTGACCTTCATATCTCTTTCTCTCCGTCCTGGTTGCTCGCCTTGCGGAGATGAGGCGCGTCAATGGAGGTCGCTCGGCAAACGCCACGACAATCAGTCGTCTGCGAACCGACATTCCGAGCAACAGGTAACGTCCTTCCTGCTGGGGAATTTCGGGGACATCTTACTTATCTCGTTTCCGTCAAGGCTGAACGGACATCCGCGTTCATCGTCAACAACATATCCGGGCCGGGACGGAAGTCAAGCGGACGAGGAAAGGAGTCGAGGGGTCGAGGAATCAAGGGGTCAAGTGGTGAGAGCCGTCAGCCTGCGGCTCACGGCTTACGGCCGCGAGGACGGCGGGGCTTCGCAGCGGACCGCGGCTTGGTCGGCTAGTGATGGAACGCGGACAGAAGCGCGGCGGCGATTAGGGGAATCTCGTCGCGCCGGATGGTGCGGAAGTCGAGCACATACTCGCCCTTCTCGACCCGACCGAACACCGGCGGCCGATTGAGGCGCATACGGCGGGCAAGCTCGTCCACGTGCATCACCGAGGGCTGGATGGCGACCACCCGCGATTCAAGGCTCTCGGTCGCGAGCGACCCTCCCCCGATTTCCGAAAGCGCAGGTTTGACCGCGAGCTTGGCCTTGTCACCGAGCTCCGCCTGCACCCGGCGCACGAGCGCCTTGGCCTCACTCTGCATCTGCTCCGGGGTCTTGAGCAACAACTGGAACAGCGCGTGCTCTTTCACCACTCGCTCTTCGTCGAGGAAGAGTTCGAGCGTCCGTTCGAGAACGGCGTAGGTCAGCTTGCCGCAGCGGAGCGCACGGGTGAGTGGATGTTTCTTCAATAGGTCGATGTGCTTCTTCTTCCCGACGATGATGCCGGCCTGCGACGCCGAGATCAGCTTGTCACCGGAGAAGCAGATGACGTCCGCCCCGGCTTTGACCGAGTCCTGCACCAGCGGTTCCTTGGGCAGGCCGTACTTCGAGAGGTCGACGAGCGCCCCGGAACCGAGATCGTCAACCACGAGGACCTTCGACTCGCGCCCGAGCGCGACCAGTTCTTCAAGGCTCACTTCTTTGGTGAACCCGGTGATCTTGTAGTTCGAGGTGTGGACCCGGAGCAGCAATGCCGTTTCGGACGTGACGGCGTTCTTGTAGTCACGGAGGTGAGTCCGGTTGGTGGTGCCGACCTCCACCATCTTGCAGCCGCTTTGCATCATCACGTCGGGAATGCGGAATGCCCCGCCGATTTCGATAAGCTGGCCGCGCGAGACAATCGCCTCTCTGCCCTTGGCCAGCCCGGAGAGGATGAGCAGCGTGGCCGCGCAGTTGTTGTTGACGACCATCGCCGCCTCGGCGCCGGTCAGCTCGCAAAGCAGCGGCTCGATGTGCCGGTAACGGCTGCCGCGCCTGCCTGTTTCGAGGTTGATCTCAAGGCTGGAGAAATGTTCGCTCACGTCGGCGAGCGCTTCCTGCGCGGCCTCGGACAACGGCGCGCGGCCGAGCCCGGTGTGCAGGATGACGCCGAGCCCGTTGATTGCCCGCGTCAGCATCGGCTTGCGCTCGCGTTCCAGCCGCCGCACCAGCTCTTCCTGTGAGAAAGCCTGGATGGGGACTGTCTCCGAACGGGGACTGTCCCCGGAAGGCTTTCTCAGGTTCTCGCGTAGTTCGTCCAGATACGCCCGGATTGCCCGCACCGCCATCCGGCGATGCAAGCGGCCCAGCACCGGCTTGAGTTCCTCGCTCTCAAGAAGCTTGTCGACCGACGGCAAAGAGCGAAGAGCGGCCCCGTGGTCCAGTGGTCCAGTGGTCGAGTGACCGGCCGGGTGTCCTTCACTTGACCTCTTGACCACTTGAGCACTAGACCGCTGCTGTTTCTTCACTGATGCACCAACGTCTCCCTGACGAACGTAGCGCGGCGCTCGTCGCGCTCCGCCGCAGTCAGGCTCTCGTCCAGCATCACCTGCAGGTTCGCGGGCCGCACGAGAATCAGGAGCCGCGTCACCTGCTCCAGGTTGATTTCGTTCACAATGCCGAGCGCGACTCCGAGCCTGAGGCTCGCAATCAGGTTTATCGCCTCGTCCGACGACAGGACGCGCGCGCCCCGCAGCAGCCCGAGCGACCGGAATACCTTGTCCTCAACCTCGACCCGCAGCTTCTTCATCAGGTACTCGCGCGCCTTCCGCTCGTATAGAATCACCTGCCGGCTGATGTCGGCAATCGTCTCGATGATCTCCCATTCGGTCTGGCCGACGGTCCTCTGGTTGGAAATCTGGAAGAAGTTGCCCTTGGTCTCACTGCCCTCGCCGTACAGGCCGCGCACCGAGAGCCCGATGTGCAATGCCCCGCGCAGCACCTTCTCAATCTCGCGGGTGATGACGAGCGCGGGCAGGTGCACGAGCACCGACGCCCGCATGCCGGTGCCGAGGTTGGTCGGGCATGCGGTCAGGAACCCGAACTCCTGAGAGAACGCGAACTGGAGCTGCCCTTCCAGCTTCTCGTCGAGCGCCGCCGCCGCGGTGAACGCCTCGGGGAAATCGAGGCCGGATGCCATGACCTGGAACCGAAGGTGGTCTTCCTCGTTCACCATCAGGCTGGTGGTCTCGTCGTTGCTCACATAGAGCCCGCGCTTAGCCTTGGAGGCCACGAAATCGGGCGACGCCAGATGCCGCTCGACCAGGTACTGGCCGTACTGCTCGGTGAGCTGCTCGTTGTCGAAGAACTGACCATGAGACGAATAGCCGGAGTCGGAAAGCGCCCAGCGCACGACCTCAATCGTGCGCTCGTGGTCGCCTCGCCCTGAACGGTGAGCAAACGGCACGTCGACCAGGTTCCGGGCAAGGCGGACGCGGGTCGAGAGCACAACGTCGGCCTCCGGCCCGGTGGCCGCAAGCCACCTGCCAACAACGCCGTCCGTGGGTTTCATAAGAAGCGCAGGGGCCGAGGGGTCGAGGATTCCAGGAAGCGAGGGTCCGGGCACCTGGCCCCTGGAATCCTTGAATCCCCGAATCCTCTTCTGCTCATTCCTCCTCTGTCCGCCTCAACTGGTCACGCAGGGCTGCGGCCTTCTCGTAGTCTTCCTCCTGGATTGCGCCGGACAGGGCCTCGCGCAGCTTCTGGATGTTCATCTTGACCTGCGCCTGCTTCCGGCCGCCGCTCGCGGTCCGGCCGACGTGTTGCACCGCACCGTGAATCCGACGTATCAGCGGCGCCAATTGGTCGTGGAAGGAAACGTAGCAGTCGGCGCAGCCCAGCCGTCCCTGCTGCTTGAACTCGGCGTACGACAGGCCGCAGTTCCCGCAGACCAGCTTCGAGTCGCCCTCGTCAATGCGGGTCTTCAGTTCGGCAATGATTTCCGCGACGCCGGCCTTGAGCTTCTCGACCTCGGTGAACCCGCGCTGGCGAGCGCACTCGGCGCAGACCGAGATTTCGGTGACCTTGCCGTCCTTGTCGAGCTGGCTGACCTTCATGGTCGCCTCGCCCTTGCCGCAGAGGTCACATGCCTTCATCGTGCAGCCTCCCGTCGGCGAGATGGAGCCGGCGCATCGTCCGGTCCGCCACTGCCCGGTTGTGAGTCACTACCAGAATCGTCATCTTCCTTTCGCTGCTCAATCGCACCATCAATTCAACCAGCGCCCCCGCCGACGTCGCATCGAGGTTGCCGGTAGGCTCGTCCGTGAGCACCACCGCCGGCTCGTTCACCAGCGCCCGCGCCACGGCCGCGCGCGCCTGCTCGCCGCCCGAAAGCTCGGACGGCCGGTGAGTCAGGCGGGAGACAAACCCGATTTCCTCGAGTACCCGGTGCGCCCGGTCCAGCGCTTCGGCCCGGGCTACGCCGGCGACCAAGAGCGGCATCGCTACATTCTCCAGAACCGTGAACTCGGACAGCAGGTGATGAAATTGGAACACGAACCCCACTTTCCGATTCCTCAGTACATGGAGCCTGGATTCAGGGTAGCTGAAAACGTCCACCGAATCAAGGAACACCCGGCCCTTGGTGGGCCGGTCCAGCGCGCCGAGCACATGCAGCAGCGTTGACTTGCCGCTACCGGACGGCCCGAGAATCGCCACCAGCTCGCCCCGCCGCACCTCCAGGTCCACGCCTCGCAGGATTTCCAGCCGCTCGGCCCCGGTCTCAAACACGCGCCAGACGCCCTCCGCCCGCAGGACGAGAGAGGGGTCAGGGGCCGGGGG
>CAYOCZ010000195.1:0-2049 GCA_964402475.1 uncultured bacterium
GTCTCGCGTCTGAGGGGGCGCACCCGCAACCATCCGGGTCATCTTCCACTTCGCACCGGCTCCAGATCATCGCCACGAACAGGCAGATGGCTACGGGGAACATCGCCCAGAATAAGATGCGTCCTAGTTCCGGTGTCATTGTCAGGAGTCCTTTCTTTAGTTCGCGCCCTTATGCCACCGGCCGAGGGTGCAATACTCGCGGCACACCGGCCGAAAGCCCTCGGGAATGCTCGTCAGGCTGTGCAGGCTCAGGTAGCCGCCGACAGAGAGCGTCACGCCCTCGGGAATGCTCGTCAGGCTGCGCAGGTTCAGGTAGCCGGCGTGCTGGAACACATCTCCATCCCAGTGCGCAGAGAACGCCGCGAACATCTGGCTCTTGGCCTGCCCCGTCATCGAGTCTGTCCACCATTTCGGGCGTCCAGCGTCGAAGCGGAAATAGAAATCCTCGACGCGCTTCATGCCGCGAAAGGGGACCAACTCCACCGGAGTCTGATACCTGCTCATGGGGTTCGCGCCGTCGGACAGCCCGCAACGCTCGCGGATGTCGCTGTGCGAGTCTGTATCCAAACAGGTGTAGACCCGCACGCTGGTTTCGTCAATTCGGACTGCGATGCCGCTTTGGGAGTGACACATGATTAGGAATCCTTTCCTGCGTCGTGCTTGCTCTCTCTCATTGTCCTATCCTTTCGATGCCACTGAAGTGATCTCGGCGCGCAACTCAACTCGGTTGCCGTCGGCGTCGGTCAGCCGCATCTTCTTGGTCACGGGTTCGTCCGCGCCCTGTGCCGCCCCGGCCGTCCGGCGCCAGAGCCAGTCCAACCAGCCCGCAAGGCGAGCGACCTCTTCGGCCCCGTGCAGCGTGAGAACCGGCATCTCGGTCGGTCCGTATGCCTTGACGTCAACCCGGAGGCTTTGTGGTTTCGTTGCTACCTGTGGCATGGCTATGTCCTTTCTGAGTCTGCAAGGCTGACGGTGTAGCAGGCGTACCGCGAGCCGTTGTCAGCAATGAAGTACGAGTAGAGGTTCGCAACAATCTCGACGCCGCGGTGGACGTAGATCATCAGTTGTGCGATGAGCAAGTCCACGTCGGCCTGCCTGAACGCGACGCGCATCGGGTAGACTTCCCGTGCATCCCCGTCGGCGAACAGGATCGTGATCTCGCCCGAGGTCAGGGCCTCGCCGAGCGTCTCGGCCTGCATGATGATCGCGGGTGCTCCCCCGCAGCCGGGGACGGGGACGACGTGCTCAAAGCGTCGTCGAACCGGGGATAGGGGTGGACCCGGCTCTTTTACCCGCCCCAGGCTTGGGAGAGAAACACAACCGCGTAAAGGATTGATGAGTGTCATCGTCATTTTCCTAGACTTCGCTCGGCATGATGTTCCGGGCCGTGTCGCCCTGGCCGATCGTGACCAGCGGCAGATCGTTGGCGGGCTTGACCGGCTTCTTGTTGGCCAGCCGCAGCAGGGCCGGTTCGAGCGATGATTCGAGGTAGCGGACGCAGCGGCCATACCGAATCTCTTTGAGCCCGCAGGCCATCAGATCGACGATGAACCCGGCGTAGAGCGTGGCCCGCCCCACTTGAAGCCGTTCCGCGAGTTGGTCGGTGGTCAGCAACATTTTCAGACTCCATTCCCGCCGGACGCCGCCGGCTGTGCTATACTGTCAGTGTCACTCAGGGACGCCGGGCACTGCCCGGACGAACACGTCACGGACGGCGGGGACTCTTCGAGATGCTTGCGAGCCGCGAGAGCTTCAGACAGCAGGACATTCGCCTGTCCGGCGAAACTGCGCCGCTCTCGCTCGGCGAGGACTTCGATCTCGCTGGCGATCTCGCCGCTCACAGTCAGGAACTTGTTGGCTTGTTGGGTATCTTCCGTTGTCATGATTGGTTCTCCGAAATACTTGGCTTTGCTTGACAATCCAAGTATACGCTAGCTATCGACCATTACCAAGGAAAATCCTGAGAAAAACTTGACTTCCCTTGAAATAACTTGCTATCGAACCCGCAAAGGCAGGCCCGACAATGACTTCTATGGCAACACGACAGGT
>CAYOCZ010000195.1:2149-6429 GCA_964402475.1 uncultured bacterium
TTGCCCAAAACGCGACTATTCGGCCGGGTTTGGCGCATAAAGCGGCCCCGGTCGGTGAAAGGAGTAGCCCGACCGGGGCCTGGCGCGAGGCGACGGGGTAGCAAGCCGTCGCCGAGCATGGTTCATTGTGCGGGCGGTTCAGGTGGCCGCTTTGGCGGCCGCAGGGCCTTGACGATGGCGACGGTGGCCGGGGTCTGGACTTTGTCCATTGCCTCTCCGAACTTCAGCGGGTCGATGAAGGGCTTTGTCTGCTCGACGCCTTTGACGACCTGCACGAGGGCTTTGCGGTTGATGTAGACATACCACGCGACGATGCCGGCGGCGACCACAGCCAGGCCGATGAAGACCCACTGAGCCACGGCCATGACCACGGGCGCCAGCCAGCCCACGAGGATAGCCCCGACAGAGCCAACGGCCACGGCGCCGGCCATGAGCTTAGAGCCCAGGTAGAGGATGACCAGGGCGGCTACGAGGCCCACTCCGCCGGCCAGGGCCAGCCACTGCCATGCCTTGCCGGTCCCGGTCTTGAGGTCTTCGATCTGTTCGGCCTGTTCCACAATGGTCGCGGCCTGCTTATCCACGACCTTCTGCCCGTCCTTGACCTCGGCGGCTTTGTCGAGGATGGCTTCGGCCGACCGTTGAATACCCTGGGCTTTGACCACAACGGTCATGCCCTCGGGCTGCTTCGAGTTGAAGGCCATTTGCTCGATGATCTCCGCGTCCTCGATGATCATCTCGGCCTGGACGGCGATGGCCTCTGCGATGGGCACAAGGTCCAGCTTTGGCGCTGGGGCCAGGGGCTTGTCGCAGCCGGTCAGGGCCGCGATCACGAGCAGCAACAGCAGTAGTCGTTTCATCGGTGCTTCCTTTCACTGGTTATTACATGAGGATTTTCGCCAAGCTGAACCCGCCGACCCCGCCGGCGAGTCCGGCTCCGATACAGATTCCGATAACCATCGCCTTCCATCGAGCCATTGCCTTGCCGTGCGGGCAGGTCTTGACGTGCGTCTCAATGACGATGGCCGCGACCTCGAACGCGATTTCTCGCCACAACGCCCGGTCGCCTTCGCTCAGTTTGGTCGGTGTCATTTATCGCTCCCCGTCTTGGTGTTGGCTGTTTTCGGACTCATTGGCCCACGTCCTCTAAGATGTCTCGCATCTGGAGGTAGATGTTCTCGCGTTCTTCGCGGCTGCTGGCTTCCGCCAAGGCTCGCCACAACGGCGTCAGTGTGCGGCCCGCCCTGTTCAAGGACTTGCGCCGGGCATCCTCGTCCATCGAGGTCGCCCCGGACTGATACTTGCGGTTGAGTTGCTCGAGCTCGTCGTAGAAGCGCCGGGTTTGGTTGCGGGGTGCTTCGGGGTCGCGGACGAAGAGTGTTCCGACCACCGGCCAGTCGGCCGCGGTCGCGCCACCTTCGCCGCCACCGGAGATCGAGTCGATGGTTCGTGCGATGCGGGCGTAAAGCCCGCCGGAGTAGGCGTTCAAGGCGTACTCGATCTTGATCGGCGACAGGCTGAATAGCTTGCCTGCGACCTTGGCTATCTCGGTCGTGTAGCGGTGATACTGGTCTTCCGGCAACTTCCCGGAAAGGCGCCGCGAGACGATTGGACGCCCGGAGTATTGCGTGTTGCTGGCCAGGTCGATGAACGGACCAACTGCCGCGGGCATGTCCAGCGGGTTTGCAACTCGCAAGGCTTGGACGAGGCCGGTCTTGATGTAGTCGGGGTCTTTGTTGTAGGCCGAGTCAAGAGCCGCCACCGGCAGCGACATGAACAGATGGCCGATCTCGTGCGGGACCGGAATCTTCAGGATGGTGTTGGTTCCGGGGATCTCGAAGTGCAGGTTGTTCGCCCGCTCGTAGGGCTCCAGGTTCTTGTACCAGTCCTCGTCTTTGTTGAGCCACCAGAGCATCAGGGCGGGCATGGTCAGGTATGCCGCACCGTAAAACAGCGTCCTTAGCGGCGACTTGCGGAAGCTCCGGGCGAGCTTGTCCATCGCCTGCACGCTGGGGTTGAAGAACGGGATGATCTGGTTGGCGATGCGTCCGTATCGTCCGGCCCGCGTGAAGTTCACCGTCACGTCCTGCCCGGCGTTCATGGCCAGGATGAAGGCGTTCAGGGACTCGGGCGCGTACTTGTCGGCGTTGGCCTCCAGTGCGGCCTCAAACTCGGCGATGCGCGGGCCAAGTTCCGTGACGCCGAAGATGCGGCGGATGGTGTTGACTGGATGCTTTAGAGCCTGAACGGTTTTTCGCTTGGCCCCGTGTGAGGTGGATTCTGACAGTAGGTAGTTACCGCCCCGTCTGTCTGAGAGCAGATAGCCGGACATCTCGCCGCCACCGGCCTTGTATCGCAGAGCCGCAGGCGAATCAGAGAGATCGGCACGGATGCCCTTGACGCTGGCGACCATACCGCCGCCCGAATACTCACTCAGCACGGTAGAACCCAGGCCGTCGCGGATGAAGTTGCGGACCAGCCCGAATTGAGGCGATAGAGCCGTAGCGCCCATCTTCACCATCCGGTTGGGCTTACCAAGCAGGAGGTCCGCGAGCGGCGGAAGCCGGTACTGATCCAGCCCTTGAATGGCCTCGTACATCTGCGGATCGACTTCGTACCACTTGCGTTGGCCCTCTACCACGACGGAGATCACGTTGTCCTTGCCGAAATACTGATGGGCCTTGGTGTGGACGGTCAAGACTTCGTCCCATTCATCAAGAATGTCGTCGGTCATTTCGCTTGGGTCCAGACCAAGGCGGTTCGCTGCAATCCTGATGATGTCCTTCTTGATCTGCTCGGCCGTGAACTGCGTCGTCTGCATCGGGGCCGGCACGCTCCAGATCCACCGGGCCATTCCCGGCCTGTCCGCCAGTTTCGCCAGCGACCGCTCGATAAGGGCCTTGTGCGCGTCCGAAACAATCCTTGCCGCCTGTGTAATCGAGCCGACCAGCGGGTGAATGAGTTCTCGGCTACTGTCCTTGATGGCCTTGATCGTCTTGCCCTTGCGGACGGCGGCGTGGCCCAGCCCGGCAAACTGGCGTATCTCGCCAGGTCCAAAGTCCCGGAAGAACGGCACGTAGACCGGGTTCAATGCCTTCATCTTGTCGGCGGAAGACTTCTCCAGTCCCCCAGCTTCGACCAGATAGTCCAGCAGTCGGTGATTCCACTGCGTAACGCCCTCGGCGACCTCCCGCCACTCGGGGGAGTCGAACTCCTCGAACACGGCCTGGGCGTCGGCCTTGGATATGCCAGGGTTCTTGCCGCGTTCCAGCAGGTTCAGCGACCTGTACGCGACGATCCACTTGGTGAAGTCGTCGAGGTTCTCCTCAACCGGCTCCAGCACGGTTGACAGCGATGGCCCGTTCTTGTTGCCGGCCAGGTCGGTCGTGTGGTACGCGACAAAGAACGCGGCGATGCCGCCCGCCTTGCCCTGGGCGAGCGTGGCCAGTTGGTACGGGTCGTCTTGCGGCTCGACTTCACCCTCGATAGCGTCTACCGCCCACTTGAAGACCAGGTTCTTGTCTCGCCAGTCCAACTGGGCGCGTTTGAGCCCCGCGTTGAGGCGGTCCGTAATCGTGCCGCGGCTGGCCTTCTTGGTGATCATCGCCCCGACGCGGTTGGACGGGCCTTGCAGCCGCCACTGGTCCAGCAGGTCGCGGGCGCCTTCAAGCTTGCGAGCCATCGCCGGGCGTTCGGGCAGGTACGTACCCTCGAACCACGCCTGCATCTGCGGCGCGGCCGACAGGTCCGACCGACTGACCCACATGCGGACGAACTCGGCCCAGCCCTCTGATGCGTACCCGCCCTTGGGTTTGATGTCGCCGTACAGGGCTTTGCCCATAGCGACCAGTTCCTTCTTGAGCGGAGCGGATACCCGCTTTGTGATGTGCCCTTCGACCCCGTGGTCGATGTGGTGGGCGACTTCGTGCAGGGCCGTGCCGAGTGCGCGGACATCCTTCGCCCTGATGCCCACCGCCCTCCTGTCGTACCAACCAAGAGCCATTCGCGGCTTGTGCGTGGCCATGCCGTGCATGGTGATGTTGAAGGCCTTGCGGAGATACCCGATGATCGCCTTGGGAGGGATGGGCTTCTTCGAGCCTTCGTAGCGGTCCAGCAGGCTCAGCCTCAGCCGCCCGTGCTCGCTCGTGGCCCAGCCTTCATCGGCGGCTTCGGACTCACTGGCGGCGGGGAACATGGGCATTCCGAGATTGCTGCCACCCCCACCCGTCTTGGCTTTCGGCTTGCGCGGCTTCTTGGCGACCGTGGGCTGGGGTTCTTCGACC
>CAYOCZ010000196.1:0-5135 GCA_964402475.1 uncultured bacterium
AAGACCTTCTTGTAGAAAGTCTGGGTGATGGCCTCGCGCTTCTCTTCCGGGTCGGTCAGGCCCTTGAGCGCGCCGAAGAAGGCGTCCTCGGCGTGGACCAGCTCGACTTCCACGCCCAGTCCTTTGAACAGCGTCGCGATGTACTCGGGCTCGCCTTCGCGCATGATGCCGTTGGCGACGAAGTAGGTCTTGAGCTTGTTGCCCAGAGCCTTGTGGCCGATCATCGTGACGACCGAAGAATCTACGCCGCCGGAAAGGGCGTTGACGGCCAGCCCGTCGCCGACGGTCTTGCGCAGCTCATCGACCTGCGCGGCGATGAACTGCTCGACGTTCAGTTGCTCGGGCGTTATCTCTTTCACATCCATGTTTCCTCCGTTTGTGCTGTTGGGACGCTCAAGACTACGCCTGAACGTCGCGGGGTCAAGTTCTGAGCCCGCCCGCAGCAACTGGCTCCGGAGTCTCTCCCGCCGCCTTGACATCACGCCGCGACGGGTCTACAATTTCCGCAATGGAGACCGAATCATCGGTCTTGACGGGGAAGGCATGGAACTGACTGTCCCCGAATCTCCCCGATTCAGGGCGGGCAAGGATGATACCCGTGAGGAGTGACAGATGATAGCAGCGAAGAGTCGTACAATCGGGATGCTGACGATTTGCATGGCGGTCGCCGCAAGCATCGGAACCGCTTCGGCGGATTGGGTCACGACCACGGTGGCCGCAGGCACGAGTCCCACCGCCGTGGCGGTCAACCCGGTCACGAACAAGATCTACGTCGCGAACATGTACAGCGGTAATGTGACGGTGATCGATGGCGCGACCAACGCCACGACCACGGTGGCGGCAGGGACAATGCCCTATGCCGTGGCGGTGAACCCGGTCACAAACAAGGTCTACGTCGCCAACTACGTCTACGGGGCTAATGTGACGGTGATCGATGGCGCGACCAACGACACGACAACGGTGGCGGCAGGGGGACTGCCCTGGGCCGTGGCGGTGAACCCGGTCACGAACAAGATCTACGTCGCGAACTGGGTCAGCGCCAATGTGACGGTGATCGACGGCGCGACCAACGCCACGACCACGGTGCCCGCAGGCGATGGTCCCTATGCCGTAGCGGTGAACCCGGTCACGAACAAGATTTACGTCGCGAACTACCACGGCAACAACGTGACGGTGATTGACGGCGCGACCAACGCCACGACCTCGGTGCCCGCAGGCACGCGCCCCTTTGCCGTGGCGGTGAACCCGGTCACCAACAAGATCTACGTCGCGAACAGAGGCAGCAGAAATGTAACGGTGATCGACGGCGCGACCAACGACACGACCTCGGTGGCCGCAGGCTCGGCTCCCTGGGCCGTAGCGGTGAACCCGGTGACGAACAAGATTTACGTCGCGAACTACGGCAGCAACAATGTGACGCTGATCGACGGCGCGACCAACGGCACGACTACGGTGGCCGCAGGCGACACCCCCTATGCCGTGGCGGTGAACCCGGTCACGAACAAGGTCTACGTCGCGAACGTGAACAGCAACAATGTGACGGTGATCGACGGCGCGACCAACGCCACGACCTCGGTGCCCGCAGGCACAAGCCCCTATGGCGTGGCGGTGAACCCGGTCACGAACAGAATCTACGTCGCGAACCAGACCAGCAACGACGTGACGGTGATCGACGGCGCGACCAACGCCACGACCACGGTGGCCACAGACTCGAACCCCCATGCCGTGGCGGTGAACCCGGTCACGAACAAGATCTACGTCCCGAACTACGGCACCAACAACGTGACGGTGATTGACGGCGCGACCAACGCCACGACCACGGTGGTCGCAGACTCGCACCCCATTGCCGTGGCGGTGAACCCGGTCACGAACAAGATTTACGTCACGTGCAGCAGCAACCGCGTGACGGTGATCGACGGCGCGACCAACGGCACGATCACTGTGCCCGTCGGCTCGGGACCCTATGATGTGGCGGTGAACCCGGTCACGAACAAGATTTACGTCGCCAACTTCACGAGCGCCAATGTGACGGTGATCGACGGCGCGACCAACGACACGACCACGGTGGCCGCAGGCTCGTACGCCAATGCCGTGGCGGTAAACCCGGTCACGAACAAGATTTACGTCACCAACTACTACGGCAACAACGTGACGGTGATCGACGGCGCGACCAACGACACGACCACGGTGGCCGCAGGCACACGCCCCTGGCCCGTGGCGGTGAACCCGGTCTCGAACAAGATCTACGTCGCCAACTACTACGGCAACAACGTGACGGTGATCGACGGCGCGACCAACGCCACAACCACGGTGACCGCAGGCACACGCCCCCGGGCCGTAGCGGTGAACCCGGTCTCGAACAAGATCTACGTCCCGAACTACGGCACCAACAACGTGACGGTGATTGACGGCGCGACCAACGCTACGACCACGGTGGCCACAGACTCGAACCCCCATGCCGTGGCGGTGAACCCGGTCACGAACAAGATTTACGTCGCCAACTACTACGGCAACAACGTGACGGTGATCGACGGCGCGACCAACGCCACAACCACGGTGACCGCAGGCACGAACCCCCGCGCAGTGGCAGTGAACCCGGTCACAAACTGTATCTATGTCCCGAACTACGGCAGCGGCAACGTCACGGTGAAAACCGACGTGTCAGCCAACGACACGAAGGTGCGCGCGGCATTCGACCGGTTGCCGGGCGACACGACTGCGTCCGGTCGCCCGACCCTGACCGGCAAGGGTGTGAATCGCTCGACCCCCGGCCGGACGACGGTGATGGGAGTGGGCAACCGGCTGAATACCGCGCAGACGGCATGGGACTGGGCGATCGTCACCTCCGGCCCCGGGACCGATTCCATCACGTGGTCCTACAACTGGGGTTCGGACTCGCTGATCTTGGGTGAGAACTTCGTCTGCTGCGTGCCGCTCGAAGACCAGGCCGCGACCACCAACAACCTCGGGCTCGGCTCGCCATTCGCGGGCAATCTTGAGGTGTACCCGGTGTACCGGATGAAGTCCTCGGGAGGGCTTGAGGAGGCAGCTAGACCCGAAGTCCGAACGACGAAGCTGCTGACCATCATTCGCGGCGTCCTGTTCTTGCCGGAGGCCTCAAGCTACGAGCCCCAAGCCGCAAGCTGGCTGCTGGACGCCAGCGGGCGGAAGGTGCTGGACCTTCATCTCGGCGCGAATGATGTGCGGGCGCTGTCACCCGGCATCTACTTCGTGCGGGAAGCACAGGCGCAAGCTCAAGCCATTCGGAAGGTTGTAGTAGCGCGGTAGACGGAGCAGCCGCAGGACAAACAGGCCCGGCGGTCAGTCTCGGACGCCCGGTTTCACGGCTTTCCAGGCGCGAAACTCCGCAGGATAGGCCAGAACAGGCAATTCGCTCGGTTGGGGGAGCCCGAAACGAGCTAACTAACCGTAGAATGGTACGTTAGGCGCGGTCGAGCTCGTCAAGATCGACCTTCCGGGAACCACGGTGGGAACCGTTCCCGAGACGGTTCCCAAGGCGGTTCGGAACGTGGTTCCGGACCCGGTTCCGGGCGCGAGTCTGACCGCGAATTCCACCGCGTTTCGGCTTGCGGTTCGCGGGCCGAATGCTATAGTGACTCGGAAGTTGACTTGCAGGTGGACTGGCAGGACCTCTTCCGAGGCGACTTGGAAGGTCTCTTGCAGGGCGTCTCGCGGTTTGACTTGCAGACTGGTTTCCAACGTGGTTTGCACGGTGACTCGTGCCGCGACTTGCGCGGCGAGTCGCGGAGGGGGAGAATTAGGGACAGTGGGGCTGTTGAAAAAGCCTTGACATCCTTCTGATGGCTGGTGCGTCTGAATGGGTAGTGACGCTCAACCGAAAGGACACCACTGACAATGGTAGGTAATCAGGATCGCTGGCGCGAGGACATCTTTGTCGCCTGTCCGCTACGGGACTTGGTACCAGAAGACCACATCCTGAAGCAGGTTGACCGGATGTTGGACCTGTCCTGGCTGCGTGACGAGGTGGCGGACTGCTATTGCTCGGACAACGGTCGTCCCAGCATCGACCCGGAAGCGGCGCTGCGGCTGATGCTGGCCGGCTTCTTTGCCGGGGTCGTCCATGACCGTAAGCTGATGCGGGAGGCGCAGGTGAATCTGGCGATGCGCTGGTTTGCCGGCTACCGACTGCACGAGCAGTTGCCGGATCACAGCAGTCTGACGCGGATTCGGCAGCGGTGGGGTGAGGAGCGATTCAAGCGTATCTTCCAGCGCACGATAGCTGCCTGTCGGAAGGCCGGGTTGGTAGATGGCGAGACGGTACACGTTGACGCGACACTGATCCGGGCGGATGTGAGCTGGGAGAGTATGGTCGCAGACCACGTCGAGCAGGTGCTGACTGAGAACCGGGTTGAAGACGGTAGTGGACTAAAGGTGCCGGCTCCATCCCCCAAGCCGGGACGTCCTCGCAAGCATCCGCGTCAGCCCAAGAAGCACAGCCGCACCGACCCGGAGGCGACGATGGCAACCTCCAGTCACGAGCGGCGGATGGAGCCTTGTTACAAGCAGCATACGGCGGTGGATGACAAGGCGGGCGTGGTGGTCGACGTAGCGGTTACGACCGGAGAGAGCAGCGAAGGAACGCAGCTGCTGGAGCAGCTGGAACGGATTAAAGACAACACCGGTTGTGAGCCGAAGACAGTCACGGCCGATGCTGGCTACGCTCACTCGCGCAATTATGCCGGATTGGAGAAGCGGGAGATTGAAGCGGTGATACCGCCGCAGCACGAGCGCCGGGTAGCTCGTAAGTTGCCGGCCCGGCGCTTCCGTTACGATGCGCGGCATCAAGTGGTACGGTGTCCAGCCGGAAGGCTGCTACACCAAAAGAGGCAGGTCAGCAATGGCTGGATTTACTGCGCAGGGAAGGGTGACTGCCGGTGCTGTCGAATACGGTCGCGCTGTCTGCCGGCCGGCGCCGACCGACGGACCATACTGATCGTGCACGGTTACGAGGCGTTGCTGCGCGCCCGGCGGCGACGAGCCCGGGGGTGGGATGCAGCAACGAGGTATCTATACGGTCGCCATCAGTGGCGGGTCGAGGGCAAGCATGGTGAGGCCAAAGTGATGCATGGGTTGCGGCGGGCGGTCCGTCGTGG
>CAYOCZ010000196.1:5145-6425 GCA_964402475.1 uncultured bacterium
GCGCTGGAACGTGGCGATTCAGGCCTACCTTACGGCAACGGTGATGAACTTGAAGTGCCTGGCGGCACTTCTGCTTGCGTTCTTGAGAGGGCTCTACCGCGCAAGGGCGGCGAAGGGCCAGCCCAAGTCATTCTCTGTCCCAACCTGAGGCAGGTTTCTCAACAGCCCCACAGTCACCTATTTCTGAGCGATGTCAAGGCGCGGTATGACAAGATGGTCGATTCGCACAGAACGATGAGCGATGAGTGCGGAACGATGAGTGCCGGGCGCGGCGGCGAACGGCTGACAGCTCCCGGCCCGCAGATCACGGCGATACAATAGGCGATT
Organism: uncultured bacterium; assembly: GCA_964402475.1. Taxonomy (GTDB): domain Bacteria; phylum Hydrothermota; class Tepidihabitantia; order Tepidihabitantales; family Tepidihabitantaceae; genus UBA2258. The sequence continues at coordinate 5,473 of CAYOCZ010000196.1, forward strand.
CCCGATGCGCCGGCGGGCGGATTCTTGCCTCCACGACAGGCTGTTGCAGCCGTCCGGGCCGTGAACCGCTAGCCGGCGCTGCCCGGGAGCTCGCCCACTGCCGCCAGCACCCCGGCCTCGACCTCGGCCGCGATACGTCCCAGCTCAACCGACTCGGGAAAGAACCGGGCAAGGACTGCCGGCCGCACGAACCGGACCACGACTTCGGCGCCGTCCTGCCAGAGCGCGATGCTGCACGGCAGGAGCGGGGCAATGCGGTTCCCGGTCGCCTCGAGCGACTGCTTGGCGTATACCGGGTTGCAGATGTCCATGATGACGAGCGGCGTGGCAAAGGGCACGCCCTTCGCCTCAAGTGTTGCCCGGATGTCGTGTACGTGCAGGATGCCGAACTTCCGCGCCTTCAGCCGGTCCTCAAGCGCGGGCTGCACATCAGCCAGCTTTCCCGGAACCTTGGTTTCAAAGAAATCAGACATTGTTCCTCCTCGACGCGGCTACTTCTCAATATCCTTCCGCATCTGCTCGAACAGTTCCCGGGTAATCTCGCCGCGCGCGTAGCGGAGCTTGAGCGCCGCCAGCGCGTCTACGGCCGGCGCGGCCGCCGAGGCGCCGCGGCTGGCGGTGCGGACCGCCCAGACTACCAGCGCGACCACGCCGACAATCACCGCCACCCAGAACAGCATCCCGAACAGCCACCAACCGCCGAAACCGCCAAAGCCATGCATCCACATATGCTTCACCTTCTTTCAGGTAGTTAGACTCTACTGAGCGGGTTTCGCTGCTGCGCGGGCGCGTAGAATTCCGGGACATGGCAGGACGGAATCGGGGTGACACAATAGGCGATTCCTGACGCGCGGGCGGGCAGAATTGCCGCTCATTCCCGAGTCTCAATATGTAGTATACTACACATTCCGTCCGCCTAAGGGAAAGGTCCTAACTTCCCTAGTCCCAATACC